>NZ_BBSK01000112.1:0-191379 GCF_001319805.1 Burkholderia sp. E168m22 | reverse complement strand
GTTCAGCTTCTCGCGTCGTCGTCTTGGCCGACCGCTGCGTTTGACCGAACTACATGTCGATGACCGAAGCTCCACTCACCTTTCCGTCGATGATGTCCTTTCCCTGCTGCCGGGCGGCACGCCTTGCCATACCAAAGTCGGAGTATGTATGCGGTTGGCCTAGCCTGAAAATACGGCTCGCGGCGGAGGTTGCTATCGCGCCTGGGCGGCATATCCGTACCGCAATGTCATACCCTTCGGCGTAACGAGAATGCCCGTCAAAGCGACTGAATGTACGGGCGAAGACGAGGGGATGAAGTTCGTACCCCTTGTAGAGAAGAAGCAGGTGTGTCGACATGATGGCCACTCCGCAGGGGGCGACTTGCTATACGCTCGAACGAGCTTTTCATTTCCGCCGCCGCAGCCGGCTTAGCAGGTCAAGCGCCACCGTGTCAGCGTCGTTGTTGATCATTTCCGCTCGCAACAGCAGACCGCCAACACGGACGGCTGCATCCCAACTGTCTTCTGTCATTGCCTGATGGTTGCGTGCAAGCTGCTCGGCAAGAGCCTGGAGCGCCGCCATCCTTGCCGATTCGCCGGACGTCCGGCGCTCCTCCCTCCCGGCAATGAGCCGGAACAGGCCCAGGACCGACTCGGCGGTAACGGAGGGGATAGTCATTCGAACTTTATACGCCCTTTCGGTCCGTTCCGCCCATATATTCGCGCTGGCCCCCGAGCCTGCCTAGTACCGCCTCGCATACCCCTCGCGATACAGCGAGGCGCCGATCGACGTCAGAACTGCGATCTCATCCTCACTCAATCGACTCCATGCCTCCGCCAACCAGCCAGCGAATCCGGCGCAAGCATGATCCAGATCGGCGGCTGCCTTTCCCTCTGCGTTCCTCCGCTCGAAAATCATCATCACGTCATGTGGCGTCATAGTCGGCTCCTCGTGAGCTTCCAGCATAGGCGATCGGTGGCGTCTGCCCCTACTCCTTCGCACGCTCGATGTTCGCTCTCCGGCGTGCCCGCAGCCACAAGCCGAAGCCGGCCGGTAGCGGTTCGATCAGGTGTCCTGTTCCGTTGACGTCAACATGCTACGCACATATGAATCGGTTAAGGCGCTACGTGCGCCATGTCATTGCCCGCATCGCCGATGCATCCCGTGAACCGCGTCGGCCAGTTGCAGCCATGGGCCGTCGCTGGTCAGCTTCGCTCCAATATCGTCTGAGTACATGGCCATGTCAATTCGCATTCCTACATGATCAGTCAGCATTGAATGGACGGAATGTCCTTTGACTGACGGAATCGGCCGATCGAATGTCATGGTGACGTAGGCAGCCAACGACAGCCGATGGCCGGCTGTTGCCTCCCGCAGCGACGCACGGCATTTGATTCGACGAATGACCGCTTCGGTCACGACTCTCATGGTCGCAATGGGACTACACTGAAGACGCTATAGCAGGAGGAGACAGCGATGACAGACTCCGACCCCCAAAGCACCTTCCGGCGGCTGCCGCTAACTGCGGAGCAGGACGCGGAAGTGAAACACTACATAAAGCTCCGAACCCGGCGTGGCCTGCCATGGGACACGCCGGAGCTGAGCGCGATGCTCGAGGACATGCTGCTACCCCCGGGTGACGGCAACAGCGATGTCGACTCCGCGGAGGACGAAACCAAAGCTGCCGCCGAGCGCGCAACGGCATCGGTTGACGAAGCGATGGACCCTATCGAGGCGAGCGAGGAGCGGAATGCGGCCATGGAGTCGGAAAGCATGAAAGGACCCAGACGATAAAACTGCAGGCGATGACGCTTGCTTCCCGGTAGCGCCGTATGTGGGGGATCGTGAGGTATTCCGCATGAGTTCGGTGTGCATGATTTCAACGCTCGAACGCGTGCCGTCGGCCCCGTGACATCGAGCCGTGCGACATCTCCGCTGAACACGAGGGGGCCGGATATGCAGCTGATAGAACCGGATGAACACAGAGACTTTCTGGCGACCTTGGAGCGTCGTGGCTTGGCAGAGGGCGATTTCGATCTTCAGGAAACGGATACGACCGACCCGAAGGGGGATGAGAACCTCGGTCTACAGGGCTATGTCACCATCACCAGGCTCTCGACGCAGATTACGAAGGAATACGTGATCGGCGACGAAAGCGACTGGCTACAGCATTTCAGGAAAGATCTCGACGCGGGTGCCTTCGACCGACTGGAATGATATCCCGACGCGACGCGCCGCATTTGGGAGGAAGTTCGGCTCACGAGAGTCGCGGACTTCGAGGATGCGGAACGCATGCGGCCCGATCTGGCGGTGATGAGTCCGTTGGAGGGCGTGCTTGCTGCCTTGGTCTGTGGCCCTCCAGGGATGGCCATCCTCTCGACCGACCTTCGGCACCGTGTCTGCCTGCTTTGGCAGCAGCATGTATTGCCGTCGGCCTCGATCCCGGCGACGCCCTGATTGCTCGGGCGGCTGGCGTGCCACCCGAATTTCAATTCATCGACGCGAGGAGATCGTCGACCAAATGCGCGTCGAGCCATTCGTGCGCCCAGTTTTTCGCAAAGGCAATCGCATCCTCGCGCACGTCGAAGCCAGCCAGATCTCCGCTCAGTTGAACGTCGCACTCACTGCCGTCTGCACGATCGATGCTGATCCGCGCGTGTGCCATGTATTCCCCGTCGGCCCTGCGCGGTGTCGGGTCGATATGGAATCGGGTTGAGTCGAGTTGCATTTTCCTTCCTCCTTCAGTTGCTGCGGGGCACGTGGCCACCGCGAAGCGTATCGTCGCGACCAGAACAGTCAAAGCTTGAGGAGTGCCATGATCTGGCCTGCTTCCTGGTCCGATTCGCAGCTCGCCATTCCGCCTTTGCGCAACAGCGCGCGGATCGAGAAAAACATCAGAAAGGCATCCTCATCGATTTCATGACGACGATCGAGAATGACGCCGTCCATCTCGGCACGAGCGTCATACGGCAGGAACTGTTCGATGACACCGGAACCATCGCACCGAATCCACTTCAATAGGTCCTTCCTGTTCATATCCAGCCTCCCGACGTTGCCGGCGCGCCATGCGCCAGGCGTGTTTGAGTCTGTGGCGGCGCCGCGGACGCAGAATCGGGATGGACCGAGGAAGGGATCAGGACGCGTTATCCAACACGCTCGTGTCCTGTAGACAGGCATCGATCAGGCGCTTCGCATACGCAGCCGATACGCGGCGCGCTCGTCCGCATTGCGCGGTTTCGATGAAAGGCCCAATCACGTTCGGAAGGGGGCGCCTCGAGTGGCGCGGGAATCGGTAGTGAGTCAGTCAACAGATCCATCCTACGCCCATTGGCGAACTTGTACAGCGAAAGTTCTGCGCGAACCGCCGCATGGCATGCCGCCCCGATTGGGCGCGGGACGGACCGGCTCAGCCGCGTGTGAACAATCGCCGATACGCGGGGAGAGGGCGCCATGACGGTATCGTCGAAATTTCAATTAGACATTCGAAGCAAATCAAAACCACGGCGCCAAGGGTTTACAACCGGGGCGAGCCTCGCCGGTCGCGGCGTGTTCTTGCGCCGCCACCCGAAATGCGCCGACCGAAACAGCTTGACACGGTGTTTGGCCCCGCGTAGGGTGAGTGTCCGAAGCCTTCAAGAAGCGCGATTGCTGCTCATCACTGACCGCGGAACGCGGTATTCGTTGTCCTCTCCCTCCTTGATCCTTTTTCGTGCTCCCCTATCGGGGCGCATACATTTGTCCAATATCAGGAGAATTTCCATGGATACCGGTACCGTCAAGTGGTTCAACGACAACAAGGGTTTTGGCTTCATCACGCCTGACAGCGGCGGCGATGATCTGTTCGCGCACTTCTCGGAGATTCGCGGCGATGGCTTCAAGACGCTGGCCGAAGGTCAAAAGGTCAGCTACGAGACGAAGAACGGGCCCAAGGGGCTGCAGGCTTCGAACATCGTTCCTCAGTAATCCACATCATTAATCGGTCCCGCGCGCAGGCGCCCACAGTCCTGCTGAGGATACCGTTTCGCCTCAAGACGTACACCCCAAGGAAGAAAGTGGGGGATGCGGCGCATCCGGTGGCGAACGATCGGGCGGCTCATTCATCGTGAGCTCGCGATCGACGCATACCGAGGTAACTTTGACCAAGAGTCAATCGCGCAACAAAAGATCACTCGCGAGACCACGGCGCGCCAGGGATTGGCCGGTGCTCGGCGCGGCGCTGAACTGGGTGCCACCGAAGGCACCCTCTGCGCCCACCAAATCGAGCGGCAAGAAGCGCTCCACCGAGACGCGATAACGAGCACGTTAACACCCGGACGAGGCGCGGCCCGCATGTCGCGTCGGTACGCGCCCCCCACGCATGGGCGTTTTCGATATTTGCACGCAAACCGCTCCCTGTCGGGGACCGGATATCCTCACGCCGCCGCGATTGCGGCACGTCACATTGATTGGAGAAATTGATTTGGCAAAGGAAGAATTGCTGGAATTGGACGGCGTCGTGGATGAGGTGCTCCCGGACAGCAGGTTTCGCGTCACCCTGGAAAACGGCGCGGTCGTTGCGGCGTACGCATCGGGCCGCATGCGCAAACACCGCATCCGTATTCTCGCTGGCGACCGGGTCAAGCTGGAATTGTCGGTCTATGACCTCACCAAAGGGTGTATCAATTTCCGGCACAAAGACGAACGGGCTTCGCCCGGTGTGCCCCGAAACCGATTTGTTCGACGCTAACCACGTAGCGCCGATAGAAGATTGATTGC
Organism: Burkholderia sp. E168m22; assembly: GCF_001319805.1. NCBI lineage: Bacteria > Pseudomonadati > Pseudomonadota > Betaproteobacteria > Burkholderiales > Burkholderiaceae > Burkholderia > Burkholderia sp. E168m22. Next base: position 186,644 of record NZ_BBSK01000112.1, on the reverse strand, counting down.
GCTCGTCTACGCAATTCGTCGCCGTCAATCACCAGGAGTTCATCATGAGCATGCGTACCTATCGCGGATTCGAAATATATCCGCTGATTTATCCTCACTTTCACACAGGCTCTGGCCGTGCTCACAACTACGAAGCCGGTTTCGACGCGGCGGTCAAGGTTTGCCTGCGCGGCACTGACACCACGCTGACCCGGAGCCAGACCTTCAAGCTTGTCGACGGTTCGCCGTTTGCCAGTGCCGGTGACGCACGCCGGGCTTCGCAACGTTACGCAGAAGACATCATCGATCAGAACCGAAGCGAACATTGGACGTTCGACGCAGTTCTTTGATACAGCTCTCTGTTGAACAGCAGCGCGCGTCAATCGGAGACGTGCGTCCCGATCTGAAATTGCGCGAGCCGACGCCATGCTGCCGGTCAACGGGAAACTCGCGTCGTAAACCGACATTCCTTTCTGTCCCGTGCTCTCAAGGCAGATCAACGGACGAGCGGCCGCATTGTGCGACTGGCGCGCCACGGGCTGATGGACGTCGCGTTGCCGATCGACGTTGTGTAACGACCAGGCCGCCGACGCAGATTCAATCGATGCCTTGCGCCCTTTCGTGCCCCTGGATTTGCTCTTCGAGCAATCTGCGTGCGAGCGTTCGTGCGGCGTCGCGCGCCTCCGCGTCCGATGCAAAATCCCCTTCGGTATCGTGTTGATCAGAGGTGCCTGGATCCTCTCCGATGCGGTGCAAGTGGACGATTCCGCGATAGCGCCCAGACGTGGTCTGCATCACGCGAAGGCGTGCCACGTGCGTGTGGGTCGTACACACTTCATCATCCATGATGCCTTCCTTGCCAAGCCCCTGGCGAGACAACGACATGACAGACTTCACCCGCCCGCCTGCATCCGTGTGCTCGGCTCCCGGTAAACTTCGGCAAGGCGGGTTTATCGCCGCCAGCGCCGAGAGGTCAATGTTTGCGATGCATCCACCCCAAGTGATGGGAGTCCAGCCACTGAACGACTTCCATACTTGAATGTTCGCTCTGGTAACGGCGCGCCAACGCGACGGCAACCACCGCGACCACCGCAAGACCAACCACCCAACCAATCATCGACTGAGTCATGACAGCCTCCTTGTGAATGTGGAATGCAGCCATGACTGAATTCTAGGCGTCTTGGGGGAAGGATTCACAAGTCCTGCGCCACGCCGCGCGGACGAACCGCATCCACATGCACGATCCTGGGGAAGGTACGCTCGACCTCCACCTGATCGGTCGCGCCCCATATCCAAGGATCTGGGGCACAGGCCTTAGCTGTGACTGATGAGGCGAACAGGTTTCGGTCGGGATGTCGTGCAGATTTGATCGACGGCATTCACCGCTCGGTTCCAACGGAATGCGCCAACGCAGGCAAGCGATGCTTCCAAGGACAACTTTTCTGAGAATTTCCGTGCCCAAGGACACCTTTTCTGAGACTGTGAGCATGTGATCGTCTCAAAAAAGATGTCCAAGCCATTGATTTATATAGGGTGCCAATGACATCTTTTCTGAGATCCCACAGGGGCTCGCGCAGCAGGGATACTTCCTCTTCATTTGGGACGGACGTCTCTACATTTCGGGCGCGTTGCGACACGCGTCCGGCCTATCCACGCACACCCGCATTCAGAAAGGTGGCAACTTGCCTATCAAATTGTAAGAAATGATGCCCGGATGAGCTCGATATTGGGCTTATTCAAAGCCGCATCGACGAGGGGTATTTTCAAAATTTGGGAGAAGCTGAATATTCTATTTTCTAGGCAGGGGTTAAACCTGATGTTTTTACGAGGTGCGCAATTCCTTGAGTATCGAATGATGTCGATTGGTAATTGTAAAAATGCGAGCTGTATGTGCGTTTCCCAATTGAAAGCACGACAGAGGCGTCCGGCAAAGTAGACGTGTGGGAGGGACTGTTATGGATGGCTAGTGAAATTCTTCTTGCGCTATTTAAATTTGTTAACTTAGGATTGAGACTCGTCGAATCGGGAATGCTTATATCCAGAACGGGAAATCTTTCAAATTCCTTTGGCTTGGCCGCCGCGCGAAATGATCTTGCACGGACGTAATAGCTCGCATGAATCGCGATCGGACGGGGAGCGGGAACTGTCGTTTTCGCACGCCGAAGCGAAAGCAAATAAATTTCTGCGAAATATTTAATCGATGCCTCTCCATGTTCGTGAGTAGGCTGAGCAGAGTTGCGTCCATATTTCTTTGTTGAGCGGTACTGTGGCTTGGGCTTTCTGCATCGCGTAACTATATCGACGATATGGCTCGATGGGATATTTCAGATGTCCCGTGCTCGATGCTTTTATGCTTTGATGAATTTGCATTTTTTAGTGTTGTATAGACCGTATTCCGGTTGAGTGTGGTGTCGATGGTTTTCTATCCGGCGCCCGGATCATGGGTCGTGTTGAATTCATGAGCGTAACGATACGTTGATCGCATTTCGTTGGTCTAGAGAGGGCTGAGTAAAATGTTGATTGGAAATTCTGGTGGCGAAAAAAAATATTCGGACAACTATCGGAGTTTTGATGTCGCGTCGGCCGAATGGCGCGACTGGCGCTGGCAGCAACGGAACACCATCCGGGAGGAAGCATCGCTACGCGAGGCCTGTGGGGGCTGGTCTGACGAACTGAGTTCGCACATTCAAAGCAACCTGAACGGCCGCAAGCTACAGATCACGCCCTATTACCTCCGCTTGATTCGCGAATCGCAGGGCGACACCGACGCCGACATCGTCCGGAATCCGCTATGGCGTCAGGTCGTTCCGTTCTGGAGTGACGAAATCGTCGGAGGATACGATGGCGAATCGGAAAACTGGGAGCTGGCGCATGAAATGAAGACGCCGATCTGTCAGCACAAGTACGACAATCGCGTCATTTTGCGCATGGTCAACACGTGCAATTCGTATTGCCAGTTCTGCTTCGAGGCGCTCCGCACGCTTGAAGTCAATAGCGAAAAGACCAACGCCAGCCGGGACACGTTCGGCGAAAGCGTGGCCTATATCAAGCAGAATCCGGCAATCGAGGAAGTTATTCTGAGCGGCGGCGACCCGTTGATGCTCTCCGACGCCAAGCTCGACGAGCATCTGTCCGCCCTGCGTGACGTCGGACGCGATCTCCTGATCCGGATTCACTCCAGATCGCTCACCTTCAATCCGTACAGGGTCACCGATCAGTTGGTCGCAATGCTCGAACGGCATCGGGTGAACGCATTCGGCGTTCACGTTTGCCATCCGGACGAACTCAGTCCGGCCTTCACGGACGCAGTGAAGCGGATTCGGTCGGCGGTGCCGATCGTATTTTCCAACATGCCATTCCTGCGCGGCATCAACGACGACGAGGAGACGCTGCATCGGCTCTTCATCGAACTGTATCGCCGCGGCGTCAAACCGTACTACCTGTATCACTTCATGCCGTTCTCGCCGGGCGCGTCGGTCTACAAGGCCTCGATCCGCGACGCCATCCGCATCATGAACCGACTGAAGCGGCGCGTTTCGAACGTTGCGATGCCCGAGTATGTGCTGCCTCATGCGAAAGGAAAGTTTACGGTGCCGCTGTTCGAAGGCCAGGGCGACATCCCGCAGTTTGTAGAAACCGGCGAACAACGCATCTACCGGTTCGTCAACTGGCAGGGCGAAACGTGCGACTGGATCGACAGCTGAACGGGCGCTGAGCGGTGTGCGGACTGATTTCTCATCCAGGTGAAAACATGCGACAAGACGCGGTTTTGTTTGTGCAAATCGAGGGCTCCTTGCTGTCGTTGACCAGCTATCGGGATTATCACTTCGAGGTCGCTCGCAAGATGGGTCTCGCGTGCCTGACGGCCGTCGTGCGCCGGCACGTGCCGATGGACGGCGATGCAGGCGCGGCGCGCGACGACACGTGGTGGCTCGATTCGCTTTCCGTCGAGTCGCTGCTGAGATTGCTCGAGCGTCTGGACGCGCACTATGACGTAAAGGCCGTCTTTTGCTATGCGGGGCAGGCGTCGGCCTATGGGGAAGTGGGCGCGGTGGTCGCCGAGGTTTGCCGGATGACCGGCCGAGTCCATTCTCCGTCGGCGGCCGTCGCCGCCTGCAACAACAAATTCCTGATGCGTGCGGCGCTGGAGGAACGGGGGGTACGGTCGATTCGACACGCAATGTGCAGCGATGTCGACGCATTGCGAGAAGCCGCCGACACAGTGGGCTATCCGCTGATCGCGAAACCGCCTTACGGCGCGGGCTCGGCCTTTACCGCGAAGTGTCGCGACTGGAACGAATTGCGCGATCACTATCAGCGATTCACCGCGCAACATGGTCAGGCAGTGGTTTCGGACTACTACGGCATGCCGCACGACGTCCACGCCCGTGACGGCGCCCCGGTTCACTATGAGCCGGGCAAGAGCATTCTGCTTGAACAGTACATCGACGGCGTCGAAGGCAGCGTCGAATGCGTGATCGTCGACGATCAGGTTTATCCGGTGCTGATCAACGAAAAGCTGATCCTGACGGAGAAGCGCGGCACGGTGCTGGAAAACCTGCTGATCTCGCCGCCGGTGTCCTTTCCGGCGCCCGCGATTGCCGAGATCAAGCGGTATGCGATCGATTGTCTCGAAGCGATCGGCCTGCGCAACGCAATCGTGCACCTCGAGTTCCGTCTGTCGCCGACCGGCCCGATTGTCATCGAGGTCAATCCGCGGCTCGGCGGACTGTATGTGAACGCGGCGCTCAAGGACATCGCGGGCCTCGACCCGTACGAGCTCTATCTGCGGATGCTGACGCGGGCTTCCGGGCTGCACGAACGCTTGCGAAGCGCCTGCGAACGCGCGGCGGACGGGCGCCAGCATTACTCGATGTTCGCGCTGTTTCCAGAGGCGAGCGGAACATTCAACGGAATCCGCGGGCTCGATTCCGTCGTCGGCGATCCGGCGATCATCGAATGCAAGGTCGCCTGCCCGGTCGGTAGCGAGGTCCGGGCGGACATCGAGGAAAATTATCTGCTGAAGGGCTGGGCGGCAGTGAATGGGCGCGATCATGCGATCGATCTCTATGACCGGATCGTTCGCGATCTCGAGCCGGAAATCGTTTCCTGAACGAATGGCTCGACTCACGGGAGACACGATGTCCATCGATACCGTCATTGACGAGTTGAATCGCAACGGCTATTGCCATGCACCACGCTTCCACGGCGTGATTCGCTGCGATGGCGACGAGGTCGTTGCGTTCAAGCGCCACTGGGAGCGCCTTGTCGTCGACGAGAACTATAAGCGCTACACGCGACGCGAACGGCGCTTCCTGCTGTATCGCTTCAAGCCGGGCCAACCGTTGGAAATTGACCGGAACACGAATTTCGAGCCAACCGCGACCTACGATGTGGACTACGTGCCAGGCGTCAATCGCTTGACCTATGCCGAGGACTCCTTCATAGAAAGTGCGATTCTCCGCCAGTTGCTGGACGTCGACATCGCCATCCTCGGGGAGCGGCTGGTTGCGGGGCGGGAGTACAAGATCGATGTACATTTGTTCCGGATCATTGCGGAACAAGGTGAGGTCAGTCCGACCACATCGGGGATTCACCAGGACGGGTTGGAATGGGTCTTCATGCATTTCATCGACAGTCGCAATATCCGGCCGGTCGTATCGGAGATCCACGCGTCGAAAGTCTCCACCGTTCCCTTGTTCGCACGGCCGCTGACGGATTTCCTCGATACCGTGATCGTGAACGATGCCGTGCTGTACCACAGTGCCAATGCCGTTCAGCAAGCCAACCCGGACGAACTCGCGTTCCGGGACATGTTGCTGATTTCCTTTTCCTCAGCGAGATGAGCTGCCATGAAATCCGAGCTGGTTCTAGAAAAACGCGCTTCGTCTTCGTTGGCGCAGTTGTACGTCTGGTTGTCGTTCAAGACGATCTCGGACATCAGTTCGACGATGATCAGCATCGTTCTGGCGACCTACGCGCTCGAGGTCACGGGCTCCGCCGCGCTGCTCGGCCTGACGATGGCGTCGCGTCTGCTGGGTGCGGTCGCGGGCGGCGCCGCGGTGCCGCGGCTGAGCCGGTTCTCCCGCCGTACCCTGATCTTCGCCGCGGAAGCGGGCAGTGCACTGGCGATCGGCGTGCTGGCGATGTCGTCGCGTGCCGCCGACGCGTCGCTCATCTATTTCGTGCCGTTCTTCATCGGCCTTTTCCAGGGGATCTACCGGGTGTCCATCATGTCCGAGGTTCCGGAAATGGTCGGGCAGGAGGGCCGGCATCGTTTCAATGCGATCCTCAGTGCGACCGATGGGGTGTCGGTGGTCGGCGGTAGCCTGCTCGCATCGGTGATCACGCAGTACCTGGCCTACAAGAGCGTATTCCTGATCGATTCGATCACGTTCGCGATCTCCGCCATCGCATTTCTGATGCTGGTGGGCAACATGCCGCGCCGGCATCGACCGGCCGAGGAGACGCGCGCTGCGGCCGAGGCCGGCGCACTGCCGCGCGCGGCGCGCTATCTGTCGGTCATCGTGATGCTGGTGATCGGCGCGCGCTTCGTCGAAGCGTTCGGCTCGGGTACGCACAATGTCGGCTTCCCGATCAGGTCGCAGCTGTTCGACCCGATTCAGCCCGCGTTTCTATACGGCTGGCTGATGGCTGTGTGGGGTGTCGGACGGCTCGTTTCCGCGGCAGTGACGCCGCGCTTGCTGGAGCGTCTCGAATCGCGTCGCCAGCCGCTCGAGCCGTATTTCATCGCGTTGCTGATCCTGACCTTCGCGTGCTTCCTCGGCGTCTTCGAGGTGCGTGGCATGCCGGGCATGTTGGGCTTCGTCTTGCTGGCGGGCATTTTCGACGCCGCCACGGAGACGATCTACTATTCGCTCCTGCAGTCGACGCCGGCCGCGTCGCGCGATCGCGTGATCGGTATCTCGTACGTTGCCGAGCGCACCGGCCTCGGATTGGGCATGCTGGCGGTCGGGTTCGTGTTCTCCCGGCTCGGAATGGACGTGACGGCACTGCTGTTCTATGGTGGCTCCATCGCGCTGGCCGGCGTGGCGTTCGTGGGCGTCAAAAGACGGCTGGCGCAGGGGGCAGCGGTCGGGCAGATCGACTGATTCCGGATGTTTTCTCTGGTTCGTCAAGGCGACCCGAGGCATCTTCTCCGAGCGTCCACAACGGGCCGACGAGCGCGAACGTCGAACAATCAAAGAGGCTTCCGCCGCTGCCCTGCCGTCGGTGAGGTCATGAGCCTGCATGCCCCCGCGCTGCGCGGCCGGCACAGGGTGACGACGGCCGTCAGCGCTACGCAGGTACCCGCAGGGTTCTACCTATCCCAGACGAACGATAGATCGCTAGCGCTCCGGCGACTCCTCGGGCGCAGACGTCACAGCCGGCGGCAACGGGCGATTCGCAATCTCTGTCGCTTCAGTTCGCGGCACACCCAGCGTCTGCAACAGGGATGAAGCTGCACGCTCGGCAAAGCCGTTCTGACTGTACCCGATCATGTTCAACATGTCGGTAACCGGCTTCTCGTCCGCATCGAATCGGAGCTCGATCGCAATGGCGGTCAGTACCGCGCCCCCGACCGTAATCACGCTCATCAGCGGGTCGCTTGCCGAGAATCTCCCGGCGACGATGCCTTTCTGAATATCCCTCAACAACCGCGGTCCGAGGCCGCGGCTGAGCGCTCGCATGGACAACCCTTCGCGCAGGAGAAATTGTCCCCAGACCGGCTCGCTTCTGGCTCGCAGCAATGTATGGCGCAGCGACACGGAAATGATCTCGGCCGGGTCGGTGAGGCTGCCTGCGATGCGGTCCAGGGTATCCGCGAACTCCTCGAACACGATTTCCAGAACCGCGGCATGAATCGCCTCTTTCGATTCGAAGTGGTTGTAGAACGACCCGAAACCCACGTCCGCGGCTTCCGTAATTTCATTGATCGCGACGCCTTCCATCCCCTTTTGCGCCATGAGTACAAAGGCGGCATCCAGCAATCGCGCGCGCGTCTCGCGCTTGCGGCGCGCGCCCCGCGGCTCGCGAACCTCGGGGCTCGACGGCGCTTGCCCGTTCGAGACGGCCGGCGACGGTGTTCTGGTGCGACGGGAAGAAGTGTTGGGCATCGGCGTGCGCATGGTTTCGGTGTTCGAGTATACGTTCGAACGTCAAAATTGACAAAGTTATCAGTTATGACTTTAATGTCATCAAGACGGCCGGTAGTGGCCAGTCCCGAGAATGGGAGACGGAACGGTGGTGGAGACAAAACTGACGTGCGAGCCGGGCGTCCATAAAGGCAACGACAACGCGAGCTGTGTCGGCGGCCGCGACTTGCCATCGGATGTAGACGTGCTGGTGGTGGGCTGCGGCCCCGTCGGCGCGGCGATCGGCGCGCTTCTTGGCCGGGATGGCGTGCGTGTGCTTGTCGTCGACCGGGCGGCGGAGATCTTCATGGCGCCGCGTGCGATCGCGCTCGACAACGACGCGCTTCGCATCCTGCAGTACATCGGGGTGAACGAAGCCGACCTCGATACGGTGGCGATCCCGTACGTCCGGATGCGCTCTCCCTGGTTCGGCGAGTTCGGGCGCATCAATACGCTGGGGAGCGTCGATGGCCATCCGAAGCTCGTGACGTTCTATCAACCGGACCTGGAGCGATGCTTGCGTGCCCGACTGGCCGCGCACCGCACCGCCCGAATGGCGCTGGGTGTGACGCTCGTCTCGCTCGACGAGCACGCCGATCATGTCGCCGCCACGCTCGACGGCGGGCAGGGCGCGCGGCACGTCGTGCGCGCTCGCTACGTCGTCGGTGCCGATGGTGCCAGTTCGATCGTGCGCCAGTTGATCGGACAGGATTTCAAAGGCAAGACGTTCGCGGAAGACTGGTTGATCGTCGACGCGCGAAACGTGCGCCGACCCATCGACCATGTCGAGTTCATCTGTGACCACCGGCGGCCGACGCCTCATATGACCGCTCCCGGTGGGCGCGAGCGTTGGGAATTCATGCTCCATCCCGGCGAGACGCGAGAGGAAATGGAATCCGACGAACGCATCCGCGAGCTGCTCGCGCCGTGGGGCGGCATCGATGACATCGTGATCGAACGCAAGGCCGTGTACCGCTTTCATGCCCGAACCGTCAGGGCCTTCAGCAAAGGACGCGTTTTTCTTGCAGGCGATGCCGCCCATATCACTCCGCCGTTCGCTGGCCAGGGGCTCGTCGCCGGTCTGCGCGATGCCGCAAATCTCGGCTGGAAACTGGCGTGGGTCGTCAAAGGCCACGCAACCCAGAAAATTCTGGACTCCTACGATCGGGAACGCCGGCCGCACGCGAAGGCGATGATCGGCGTCGCGAAATTCATGGGGAAGCTCGTGATGCCGCGAAATGCCGGGATCGCGTTGTTCACGCATGGTCTGATGCGATTGACACGGCTCGTTCCGCCGCTACGGAATCACTTCGACGAGCTCGGGATCAAGCCGAAGAATGCGTTCCGGCGCGGTCTGTTCGTTCCCGGCCATTCATCCACGCGGCTCGTACGCGGCGCGGCGCTGCCGCAGGGATGGCTGCGCAAGCACGATGGCGCGATCCACCTGAGTGACGACGTGTTCGGTAGCGGTCTCGCGTTGATCGGATTCGGACGGGACCCAGGCGTCGAGCTCGACGCCAGCGCACGAGCCGCGTTCATTGCAGCGGGTGGCGTCGTGGTGCGGGTCGTGCACCGCGGGCAGCGCCTTCATCGCATCGACAACGACGGATGGGAAGACCTGGACGGTACGTTCATGCCGGGTGTCGTGCGGTTTGGCTGGGCGGCCGTGATTCGGCCGGACAAAACGGTCCTGCACGAAGGCCCGGTAGCCGACTCGACCCGTCTCGTTCTTGAATCCCTGCGATTGCTTGGTGCGCGCACGTCGTTGTCGTCGCTGACCGATCACATTGCCCAGCCGATTTCCTGAGGCCCCCATGAAGCTCACTACTGCACAACCCGCACGGAGTCCCCAGCCGACGACGAAGGCCCGGGCGCTTTCCTATCTGATGTTCGAGCGTCCCGATCTCGAGCGGGCCGAACGATTTCTCAACGATTTCGGCCTGCGGACGGTATCCCGTGACGGCGACCATCTGTTCCTTCGGGGCACGGCCGCGACACCGTTCTGCTACGTCGTCCGGCGGGCTGAAAAAAACCGCTTCGTCGGCTTCGGGCTCGAAGTCGACGGCATCGACGCACTGCGCAAGCTTGCCGACGTGCCGGGCGCGTCGGACGTGGAGCCGTCGCCGTGGCCCGGTGGCGGGCATCGCGTCACGCTCGTCGATCCGTCGGGTTTTCGTGTCGACGCAGTCGCGGGACAAGCGCGGGCCGGCGCCCTGCCGCACCGGTCGGCGTTACCGTTCAACTCGCCCGATTCCATCGTTCGCGTGAACGATACCCAGCGTCCGCCGCTGGAAGTGCCGGAAGTGATTCGCCTCGGTCATGTCGTGCTCGAACTCGCCGATTTCCAGGCGACCTGCGCGTGGTACACGTCTCACTTCGGCTTCATCCCGAGCGACGTTCAGGTGTTGCCGGACGGCTCGCCCGCCGTCGCGTTCCTGCGACTCGATCGCGGGGCGACACCCGCCGATCACCATACCCTGGCATTGGCACAGGGGTTCGCAGCGCTGTACAGCCACTCGGCATTCGAGCTGGTTGACGCGGATGCCGTGGGGGTCGGGCAGCGTGTGCTGAGCGAAAGAGGATGGACGCACGCATGGGGAATGGGGCGCCACATTCTCGGCAGCCAGGTCTTCGACTATTGGCAGGACCCTTGGGGCGACAAGCACGAACACTATTGCGATGGGGACATGTTCACGGCGGACGTGGCGACGGGTATCCACGAAGTCAGCCGTGAAGCGATGTCGCAATGGGGCCCCCGGATGCCGCGCAGCTTCACCAAACCGAAGATCACCGCGGCGAGCATCGCATCGCTCATCCGAAACCTCCGGACCAGTCCGGACGTCACGTTCGCGAAGCTGCGCACGCTCGCGAAGCTGTTTGCGTGACCTTCATCTTCACTCAGACCTGTTCGAGGCATCTTCATGGCATTGCACGTCTTGCACTACCGGCATCAGGGGCGCGCCCAATGGGGCGTGGTGAGGAATCACCGGATCACACCGATACCGGGCGACTACTCGACCACTGGCGAATTCGTGCGAGCCCATCGGATCGATGAACTCGCCGCGCTCGGTGGAGAAACGATTTCCGAGTCGGACGTCGAGTGGCTGTCGCCGGTCACGCGCAATCAACGGTTCGTTTGCCAGGGCGCCAACTATCGCCAGCACATGATCGAGTCCGGCATGAACCCGGACGCGAAGTCGTTCAACATGATCTTCACGAAGGCGACCAGTTGCATCGTCGCCGCCGATTCCGACGTCATCCGGCCGCAACATGTGCGGTTTCTCGACTACGAGATCGAACTGGGGCTCGTGCTTCGCCGCGATATCACGTCCCGGCAAGCCATCACGGACAAGAACCTGCACGAGTACGTGGCCGGCCTCGTGATCGTCAACGACTATTCCGCACGCGATATCCAGATTCCCCAAATGCAGTTTTACAAGGGGAAAAGCTATCGAACGTTCGGGCCGGTGGGGCCGTATCTGTGCCTGCTGGAGGCAAGCGATATCGCGCGGCTGCGCGCGCTGACACTGACACTGACCGTGAACGGGGAAGTGCGGCAGAGCGATTCGACCGGGAACCTCGTGTACGGTCCGGCCGAAACGCTCACGGAGCTTTCGGGTGTTCAGGATCTGAACGCCGGTGACTTGCTTGCAACGGGCACGCCGTCCGGATGCGCGCTCAGCATTCCGTCGCCGGCGAAGCAACGGATTGCCGCGTTGCTGCCCGAGCACATGAAGTGGCGGATGTTCGCGAAGGTTCAGGCCGCTCGCCCGCAGTACCTGAAGGCCGGGGATCTGGTCGAAGCACGGATCCGGAGCAGGGACGGGGCGATCGACCTCGGTGTGCAACGCAACCGAATCGTGGACGAGCGCGCATGAACGCCATCGCAACCGAAGCGGACGTGCTTCGGATCGAAAACCAGGGGCCGCCCGACGACCTCCCGGCCAGCACTTACGAGATGATCGGCCGCGGTGCGGCGATCGACCCGAGCGCGCCGGCCTTATCGTTTTTCCTGCGCGCGGACGATCATCGCAAGCCATTGCGCTGGACCTATTCGGCGCTTCTGCGGGATATCACCCGGGCCGCGAACCTGTTTTCGCGCCTGGGCATCGATCGCCACTCGGTGGTCGCCTACGTGCTGCCGAACTTGCCGGAGACGCATTTCGTCATCTGGGGCGGCGAAGCGGCCGGGATCGTATGCGCAATCAATCCGTTGCTGGAGGGGCCGGCGATCGCATCGCTGCTCAAGGCCGCAAACGCAAAAGTGCTGGTGACGCTGGCGCCCTTTCCGGGAACGGATATCTGGTCGAAGATCCATCCCATCCTGAGCCAGGTGCCGTCGCTGCAAAGCCTCGTCCTGATCGATCTGGCCGAGCGCGTGCAGGGGTGGCGCCGAATGGCCGCACGCGCGATGCAGCGTCGCGAATGCAAGCGGTTGCACGGGCGCGCGGGCGTGCGCGGCGCCGTTCCGCGCCACATCGAGATCCACGATTTCGACCGTGCGATGTCGCGTGAATCCGGCGATTCGCTGCTGATCCCCCGGCGTTTCGAAGCCGACGACATATCGTCCTATTTCTGCACGGGCGGCACGACGGGATTGCCGAAAATCGCGATTCGCCGGCACGGCAACGAGGTGGCCAATGCGTGGAGCGTCGGGCAGGTCGTCGGCGCCGGGATGGGCCCGGGGAAGACCGTTTTCTGCGGACTGCCGCTGTTCCATGTCAATGCCGTGCTGGCAACGGGCCTGGTGCCGTTCTCGCGCGGCGCACATGTGGTGCTGGGTACGCCACAGGGCTATCGCGGCGACGGCGTCGTCAAACGATTCTGGGAAATCGTCGAGCACCACAGGATCAACTTCTTCAGCGCGGTGCCGACCTTGTATTCGGCATTGCTCGACGTGCCCGTCGACGGTCGGAATATCGACTCGCTCGAGTATGGGCTCTGCGGCGCCGCGCCGATGCCCGTGGAAGTATTCCGTACGTTCCAGGATCGCACCGGGGTCCGGATTCTCGAAGGTTACGGGCTCACCGAGGGCGCATGCGTGAGCAGCGTCAATCCGCCAGGCGGCGAACGGCGTCTCGGTTCGATCGGTTTGCGCATCCCTGGCCAGATGATGAAGGCGGTGATACTCGACGACGCCGGCCGCTACGTGCGCGATTGCGTCGAGAACGAAGTCGGTGTGCTGACGATTTCCGGGCCGAACGTGTTCGCGGGCTACCTTCAGGAAGATCAGAACAAGAGCCTGTGGCTCGATCTCGGCGACGGCCGGCAGTGGCTCAACACCGGGGATCTCGCGCGGCGCGATGCGCAGGGCTACTTCTGGCTCACGGGGCGCCGCAAGGAGCTCATCATCCGGGGCGGACACAACATCGATCCGGCGACAATCGAAGAACCGCTGCACCGCCACCCGGCAGTGCAGATCGCCGCGGCAGTCGGACGTCCCGACGTGCATGCAGGCGAGCTGCCGGTCGCCTACGTGCAGTTGAAAGCCGGCGCAACGGCAACCGAGACGGAGCTCGACACGTTCATACGCAGCTCGATCGGCGAGCGTGCCGCGATTCCGAAGCGGATTCATATCGTCGATGCGATGCCGCTCACGGCGGTCGGCAAGATCTTCAAGCCCGAACTCAAACGATGGGAGACGTTCGACGCACTGATCTCCGCGCTGAAGGATGCCGGCGTCGAGGGTGCGCGGGTGAGCATGGTGGACGACCCGTCGCGCGGGCTCGCGTTGCATGTGGCGCTGAGCGATCGCGCGCAGATAGCGAAGACCAATACGGTGCTGGGGCGCTTCCCGTTTGCCTTTTCGACTTCTGTCGAACCCGAACATCAGTGATTGTTGATGCTCGGAATGTTTGGGGTTGACGTAAGCAAATAAATTCGGAATACGAAGTGAATAAAAACGGGATTTTTCTTGTCCAAAATCTGGAGACAATCATGAAGCGAATCAGCGCAGGAACCGTCGTACTGGTCGCGGCCATCTCTGGCGCGCATGCTCAATCAGCCGGCCAGTGGGTAGTCAATGCCGGCTGGTCCCATTTCGCGCCGCAGGGGTCGGCTGATCCGCTGACCGTCAATGCGCTCGGCCAGTCACAAGTGATGACCGGCAGCGGTGGGGAGATCGCAAGCGGCGATACGTTCGGCCTGACCGCAACGTACTTCCTGACCGACCATATCGCGGCGACGACGGTCATGGGTTTTCCGCCGACATGGCACTTGAACGGCGCAGGTACGCTCAGCGGTTTCGGCGAGCTGGGGACCGCGCGGGCCTGGAGTCCGGCGATCATCTTCAACTACTACTTCGGCCAGCCGAATGCACGGTTCAGGCCGTATCTGGGCGCCGGCGTCACCTACACGTGGTTCAGCAACATCAAGCTCAGCAACCCCGTTTCCACCGGCCAGATCTATTTCTCGCCGACCGTCGGGACAGCGCTCGAGGGGCCGACATCCGTGTCACTCAGCAATTCCTTTGCGCCCGTCGTCAACGGCGGCCTGACCTACAACATCGATTCTCACTGGTCGATCAACGCATCGGTGGCGTATTCGTGGGTATCGACACGCGCCACGCTCACTACCCGGTCATCCGTCGGCACGGTCACGAGCACCAGCAAATTCCGGGTCAATCCGATCGTGACGTTCCTTTCGGTCGGATACCGCTTCTGAACCGCATTGGCCAGGACACGTCGCACGCATGTTGCAGTGCCGCCCTGCGGGCGACGTGACGATCGCCGTCGAGTTTCAGCGGCGCATGGCCTGACCGCGGACGTTTCGTGAGCGTTGCTCGCGACATGCGTCGAGTGTGACCGGAACATTGAGGATGACTAACCCGAGTGATGAATATGACCCACGTGGTGCCGATGATGAATGTGACACCGACGTTAGGAATGTTCGAGCACGCACTCTATCGGCATAAGTGACAAAAATATCAGTATTGAGTTTAATGTCACCAAATGTTGTGGCCGGCCCCCACGGGGCACCTGGTTACCGCTCTCGGCGACGACGGCGTTGGGGGTGACTTGATCCCAAGGGAGCGAACTCGCAGCGGGGGCGCCCCGAACCGTCTTACGCGGGTGTTACCCGGGGAGGGAGATGTGAGGTCGATTAACTGTGTTTACGCCGCCGCGCTCATCGCGGGATGGGCAACGCCCCATGCGTACGCCGAACTGGGCGGCGCGCCGATATCGCTGTCCGCCGCCGATCATGCCGCGAAAGTGCGTGTGATGCGGCCTGCGAATCGGGCGGCCGATGGCCTGACGACGAATCCCGCCGTGTACATCGTCCGTGAATCCACGCTCGAATCTGGAACCGTGATCCGCGAATACACATCGGGCGACGGAATCGTCTTCGGCGTCGCGTGGCAAGGGCCGACGGTTCCCGATCTCGCGTCGGTGTTCGGCAATTATCTTCGCGATTACAGCGCGGGCGTCGAAGCCGCGCATGCACGTCGTGGCTGGCGTACGCCGGTATCCGTTTCGACGCGCAATCTCGTGATCAAGACAGGAGGGCACATGGGGGCATTTTCCGGGCAAGCCTGGTTGCCGCCCGCGCTTCCGTCCGGCCTGACCGGCAACGATATCCTGTAACTCCCATGCAAATGATCATGAGCATTTTTCGTGCGGTCGTCCGGTGGTTCGGCATATTCAGCTTGATGACCGTTTCGGCAGCTTTCCTCGTTGCGTGCGGCGGCGGCGATTCAGGTTCCGGCGAAACGGGCGCCAATAGTTCTGGCGCATCGGACGGCAACACTGGGAATACCGCCATCATTACGGTTGCGCGAGGCGTTGCACGCGTCGTCAACATTCCGACCGTCAACATCAAGATTTGTGCGCCCGGAACGTCACGCTGCCAGGTGGTGTCCAATGTGCTCGTCGACACGGCATCGTATGGCTTGCGGATCGTACGTGATGCCATTCCAAGCGTTATCGGCAGTCTGCCTAAAACAACCACGAGCGACGGAGCGACGCTTTCCGAGTGCGGCAAGTTCGTTTCGAGTTACACGTGGGGCACGGTTCGAACGATTGACCTTGCCATTGGCGATGAACGTGCGAGTTCCTTGCCGGTGCAGATCATCGGCGATCTCGGAACGGACAACGTGCCAAGTTCCTGTACAAACGGGAATGAATCGGCGAACTCGGCCACGGCTCTTGGTGCAAACGGCATTCTGGGAATTGGCCCGGCGCCCTATGATTGCGGCGCACCCTGTGTAAAGGTCGCGTCGTTGAGCAACTACTACGCGTGCGCGGACGGAAACTCGAGTTGTGAACAAGTCACCGTGCCGCTATCGCAACAGATCAGCAATCCTGTCGGTCAATTTGCCGTAGACAACAACGGCGTGATTGTACAAATGCCGCAGATTTCGGAAGACGGTCGGGAAAGCGCGACGGGCTCGTTGATTTTTGGCATCGGCACGCAAAGCAACAATGCATTCGGTGCCACCACGAAGCTGATGTCGACGACGACGGGTGATGTGCCGGGAGCATTCCTTTCCAGGAAAGTCACAGCGTTCTTCGATACCGGATCAAATGCGAATTTCTTCGATGACTCGTCGCAGATTACGTGTACCAGGAACACGCAATTCTATTGCCCGTCAACGACGACCACTTATGCCGCGACCCTGGTTGGGCTCGACGGCACGGTGAGCATGATTTCCCTGTCCGTGGCAAACGCAGATACGTTGTTCTCGAGGAGTTCGACATATGCATTCAATGACGTCGCGGGTCACTTCGGATCGTCCTCCTGGCTAGATCTCGGGCTGCCCTATTTTTACGGTCGGACAATCTATTTTGGCCTGGATCGTTCGGCGGAAGGCGAGTCCGCGCCTTACGTCGCATACTGATGCGTTGAGCAGGGCCGGCAACCGATCAAGATACTTGTCATTGGTCTTCAATCGGTCGGAAATTGAGTCACCGAAGGCGATGGGTATTGGATCGGGGTGAGACCGGCCCGTCCAGTCGGTCTGCTCAAGCGCTTATCGGCACCCCGCCATTCGCCCCTTCATGCACTTGAACCACAGCCTCACAGCCCCGACCCCGCCCGCGACCGGAATCCGCGGCAGCAGAAACGGATCGTCGGTCGCACCGGCGCATCCGCGCCGGGTCGTCGTCGCGTTGCCGTAACCGGCAGCGATGACCTGATCGCGCACGCGTGCATCGAGATCGCCGTACGGATAACAGAACGATTCGACGCATTGCCCGCTCAGCATTTCGAGTTGCCGCTTCGATTCGGTCAACTGAAACGCCGAAACAGGCGCCGGCACATACGACAGCGCGACGTGATCGAGCGTATGCGAGCCGATTTCATGGCCGTGATCGCGCCACGCGAGCATGTCCTCGCAGGTCATCAGCGGCGAGCGCGCGGTCGGCGCGCCCGCGTCCCAATCGTTCGCGCCGCCGAACCGGCCGGCGACGAAGTAGCAGGTCGCGGTGAATCCGAGCGCATCCAGCACGGGCATCGCATGCGTCAGCACGTTGAGAAAGCCGTCGTCGAACGAAATACCGAAGACCTTGCCCTGCCGCTCCCCGCGCAGGTACGGCTGCAGTTCGCGCACGCTCAGGCCGCGGTAGCCGAGCTGCCGGAACAGCGTCATCTGGCGGCGGAACGCGTCGGGGGCGACGCTCAGGCTGCGCAGCCGGTCGGTCGGCGGCGGCAGCGGGCGGATCTGGTGATACATCAGGATCGGATAGCGTGGGGTGCGCGTAAGCATCGGCAGATCGCAAGAAAGCGGGATTACGCGGCCTTGCGGAAAATCCGCAGGGTCTTGAAGTCGCCGACCTCGGCGAAATCGGCACGAGCGGCCCATTGCGCGATGATCGGCTCGGCCTTCCGGTAGGCCGACGAGCCCTTGTAGAACAGCAGATGGCCATTGGGTGCGGTATGGCGCGCGAACAGGTCGAGCACCGCTTCGTCGGTCTTCGCGCCGTAGCGGCTGTTCGCTTCGTCGCGGAATTCGCACAGATGAAACAGCGTGACGACGTCGAACGTCGGCAGCAGGTTCGAATTGCTCGTATAGATGTCGCCGAAATACGCGAGGTAGGTCTTGCTCACCTCGGGCTGCCGCGTGACGAGATCGACGTACGACTTGTATTCCTTCGGCGATGCCGTCACGCCGAAGACGGTGTTGTTCAGATGCGGCCGCGCGCATTCGACGCCGACATGGTGATGCCCGCCGGTACCGAAGTGATAGATGCGGATGCCCTTGAGGCGCACGGATTCCAGCCATTCGACGAAGTGCACGTCGCACGGACATTCCTGCGTGCGCAGGTCCCAGTACTTCTTCCAGATATTCATTGCCATTTCGTCGATCTCAAGGAGGTCACCCAACGGTAGGGGTTGTGTCGAATCGATTTGTGATAGACGGACAAGGTCGCGTCGACGAACGCGTCGAACGAGAATTCGCGCTTGCCTTTCAGCCGCGCGCTGCGCCCCATCGCACGGACGCAGCCGGGCTCCTGCACGATCGCGCGCAGGATCGCTTCGATTGCCGCGGGCTCGCGCGGCGGGACGACCCAGCCGTCCACGCCCGGTTCGACGTTTTCGGGCAGCCCGCCCACGCGCGTCACGATCGCGGGGCAGCCGAGCGACATCGCTTCGCGGCACGCATACGACAGGCTCTCGTGGTACGACAGCACGAATGACACGTCGATGATCGAGAACGGCGCCCGCACATCGTCGAGGCGCCCGGTGAACGCGGTGCGCGACGCCATGCCGTGCCGCGCGAGTTGCGCGCGCTGCTCGCCGGACGGCTCCGCGCCGACCAGCAGCACGCGAAACCGCTCGCGCTCGGCTTCGGGCAGGCGGCCGAGCGCGGCGATCAGGTCCATCCAGCCTTTTTCGGGCGCGGTGCCGGCGCTGCTGCCCAGCACGATCGCATCCGCGCCGGCCGCGCCGAACAGCGCGATCTTGCGGCGGCGGATCTCGTCGGCCGCGAGTCGTTCGGCAGCGGGCCGGCGCACGCCGTGCTTGACGACCGTGACGTTGCCGTACGGCGAGCGCAGCGCGAGCATGCTGGCGACGTAGTCGCTGACCGCGATCGTGTGGTCGGTGGCCAGCCGGGCGCGCAGCAGGTTGCCGAAGCTGTCGGCGCGATAGGTGTTGTGCTTGGTCAGCACGACCGCCGGCCGATACCGGCAGCCGAGCAGCGCCAGCATCACCTGCCGGTGATCGGCGGACCCGTTCACGTGGATCACGTCGAAGCGCTCGGCGGCGATCCGCTGGCGCAGCCGGAGAATCTCCCGGCACAGCCGGTTCCAGCGCGGCTTGAATTCCATGTCGAAGATCGCCACGCCGGGACTGTCCTTCAGCAGTCGCGACAGGCGGCTGCCTTCCGGCGACGCCACGGTCACGCGGTGATGGCGGCTCATCGCGACGGCGAGATCGCGGACATAGGTGTCCTGGCCGCCGCCGTAATCGCCGTGGAAGTTGGTGTACAGAATGTTCATCACGATGCCGCTTTTTTGTCGATCCATCATTTCAGAGGAATACTGATGAAATGACGGGCCCGACCTGATGGAAACCATGGCGCGAACGCGGTGCCGCGTTTCCGGCCCGGGATTGCGCGTTGACGCCGGCGCACGGCGTCGATACGAATCATTTCCAAATATTACAGATCGTTTACGTGCCGTAGTGTCGAGGTCTGCGCATCTTTGTGAGAATGTGTCGCGATCGCTGAATCGTGCGGTCCCGGGCGTGGCGATCTCTCGCGGGACCGCGACCTGAAACGGCGCCGCCGGATTTGATCCCGACAGGTACCTTCCCTATAATGCGACGATTTAGTCCGGTTATTTCGGGAAGCATGGCGCGCACACGAAACGAAAACCTTCACCAGCAACGCCGCGAGCAGATCCTCACCGCGGCCGCCCGGGTCTTCAAGGCCAAGGGGTTCCACGGCGCGCGTACGGAAGATATCTGTGCGGCGGCCGACATGAGCGCGGGCGCGGTGTTCCGGTATTTCGCCGACAAGCGCGAGATGATCGACGCGATCATCGCGGTCGAGGTCGAGCGTTATACGCAGGACTTCGATCGCATCCTCAGCAAGGACGGGCTGCGTTGGCTGGCCAACATCACGGCCGACGAACTGACCGGGATGCTGGCGCAGGGCGATGACGGCCTGGGTGTCGACAGCTGGCTCGAACTCGCGCGCGATGCCGAGCGCCGCCCCGATATCGTCGGGCTCGACCGGAAGATGCGCGCGGATCTCGCGGGCTTGCTGGCAAGCGGCCAGGCCGAAGGCTGGGTCAGGCCATCGCTGGATCCGGCAGGCACGACGAACATCGTCTTCGCGATGTTCAACGGCCTGTGGCTCGACCGCAGCCTCGGCACGTCCGTCGACATGGAACGGACGGCCGCCGCGCTTGGCGATTTCTTCCGCACCTGCGTACTGGTTGCCTGACGCCCGACATGGCCGGCGCGCCGCGTTGACGCATTCGCCCGCCCGCCGTGCCTTTCCGGGCAAGCTGCGTCCTACCTGATCCGCTGACATTCCCCGACATCCGGCCGCACCGGAAGCCGGCCGGACCGCGACACCGGCCGTTTCCCGACGACATCAGGACGCAAATCAACTCGCGGGGCTTTCACATTTGAAAGCCGGTGCACCATTTGCGTTAGAATGCCCCCCCTTGTCCGCCCTGGCGACCGCCCGACGCGGACAGGTACCCGCATGGAGACACAGGTTTCAATTCGCAGCCGGACGCGAATGATTGACCCGCCGTCAGCAACATACGCCTTGTAATTTGGATCACTAATGAAGAAGAAGCACAACATTACCAAGTACATCGTTGTCGCGATGATGCTTGGTATCGCCGTGGGTTACGCCTGCCATAGCGCGTTTCCCGACCCGAAGATGGCGAAGGAAGTCGCCGGCTACGTGTCGTTGCTGTCCGATGTATTCCTGCGCCTGATCAAGATGATCATCGCGCCGCTGGTGTTCGCGACGCTGACCGTCGGCATCGCGCAGATGGGCGACGGCGGCGCGGTGGGCCGCGTGGGCGTCAAGGCGTTCGGCTGGTTCTTCATCGCGTCGTTCACGTCGCTGCTGCTCGGTCTGCTGACCGCGACGCTCCTGCAGCCGGGCAGCCACCTGAGCCTGCCACTGCCGCCGTCCGATGCGGCGCTCAATCTGAAGACGGGCGCGTTCACGCTGAAGGATTTCGTGGTGCACCTGGTGCCGAAGTCGATCGCCGAGGCGATGGCGAACAACGAAATCCTGCAGATCGTCGTGTTCTCGATCTTCTTCGGCACCGCGCTGTCCGCGCTCGGCGAATCGGGCAAGCGCCTGACCGGCGTGATCGACGATCTCGCGCAGGTGATGCTGAAGGTCACGGGGGCGGTGATGGGGTTCGCGCCGGTCGCGGTGTTCGCGGCGCTCGCGTCGACGATCACGACCGAAGGGCTCGGCATCCTGCTCACGTTCGCGAAGTTCATGGCGAGCTTCTATCTGGCGCTGGCGCTGCTATGGGCCGTGCTGACGCTGGCCGGCGTGACGTTCCTCGGCAAGCGCGCGTTCACGCTGATCCGGCTGATCCGCGAGCCGTTCCTGCTGTCGTTCGCGACGGCCAGCTCCGAGGCCGCGTATCCGAAGCTGCTGGACGCGCTCGATCGCTTCGGCGTGAACCGCAAGATCTCGAGCTTCGTGCTGCCGATCGGCTATTCGTTCAATCTCGACGGCTCGATGATGTACTGCACGTTCGCGGTGCTGTTCATCGCGCAGGTATACGGCATCCATCTGCCGCTCGGCACGCAGATCACGATGTTGCTGATGCTGATGGTGACGTCGAAGGGAATGGCCGGCGTGCCGCGCGCGTCGCTGGTCGTGATCGCGGCGACGCTCAACCAGTTCAACCTGCCCGAAGCCGGCTTGCTGCTGATCATGGGCGTCGACATGTTCCTCGACATGGGGCGCTCGGCCACCAATGCCGTCGGCAATTCGATCGCCGCGGCCGTGGTCGCGAAGTGGGAAGGGCAGCTCGACGCGCCGCGCGACGACGACGATTCGGACGATGCGCGCGTAGCCGAGGTGAAGGTGCGGGAAACGTCGGCATGATGCGTGGCAAATGCGGCAGTGCAACGTCGCGTTGCCCGACCCGCGGCAAATGACATTCGCCGGCCCGGATTCGATGCGGATTCAGGCCGGCGATGTGTTTTGGGGCAGTGGCTTTTCCCGATGTTTCCGAAATGGCATTCGCCGTTTCAATTGATCGACGTCGAATCGGCGGCGATATTCCGGCAGGCGCCCGCCTGATTTTCCCGATTCCCGATCCGGCGCGTAAGTGACCATTCACTGACGCGCGGCGGGCGCTCGCCAAAAGCGCGGGCGATTCGCAATTTTTTTCGATTTATATAACGCTATTCTCGCCCTGCGCATTATCGAATGCATGCCGTATGTCATACCGACTGCGCCGGATGATTCGGGGAAGAATTGACATCTCGCGGGCTTCAAGCCATCTGGCCGGCCGATCCCTCATGTGAATGACTACCCTGTTCAGGAGAGCATCCGTCATGGTCGCCAGAAAACGCATCCAGGCCGCGCTCGTTGCCGCGGCGATCGCCGCATTTGCGCCCTCTGCTCACGCAGCCAACACCACCGACTGGATCGCGAACACGTACGGCACGCTCGCCGCGCACGTCGGCAACGTCGCGCGCGCGATGTGGGTAGCCCCCGAAGGCGTGATCTACACGGCGTCGATGTGGGACGAGGATGAAGGCGGCGTCGCGATCTACCAGAACGGCAAGAGCATCGGCTCGATCGGCGCGCATTCGGAATTCCAGGGCAGCGCGATCACGGGCAACGCGACGTCGCTGTTCGTCGCGCTGCAGCCCGGCAAGACGTACGGCAGCGGTGCGGTGGGGCGCTACAACCGCGCGACGAAGGTTCGCGACCGCGTGATCCAGATCAGCGCGGCGACCAACCAGCCGCGCATCGACGTCGTCACCGGGCTCGCGACGGCCGGCTCGCTGCTCTATGCGAGCGACTTCTACGGCAATCGCGTGCGCGTGTTCACGACCGATGGCGTGTGGCAGCGGGATATCGCCGTGTCGGCGCCGGGTGCGCTCGCGGTGGACGGCGCGGGCAACGTGTGGGTCGCGCAGAAAAGTGCCGGCTCGATCGTCGGCTTCAGCCCGACCGGCGCGCTGCTCGATACGATCCGGATGCCGGCCGGCTCGCATCCGTCGGCGCTGTATGTCGATGCGGCGGCCGGGCAACTGCTGGTGGGCGACGAAGGGCCCGACCAGAACATCAAGCGCTATTCGATCTCGGGCCGGCCGGCACTGGCCGGCACGTTCGGCGTGCGCGGCGGCTATCTCGACACGACGACGGGCATCAAGGGGCAGGTCGGCCCGCAACGCTTCACGCGCATCGTCGGGATCGGCAAGGACACCGGCGGCAACCTCTATGTGCTCAACAACCCGTGGGGCGGCAGCTGGGATCTCGGCCGCAACGGCGCGACCGACATTCATGCGTACGGCAGCAACGGCAATCTGCGCTGGACGCTGCAGTCGCTGAACTTCGAAGGCATTGCCGCGCCGGACCCGGTCACGGACGGCGCGCTGTTCTACGGCGCCACGCATATCTACAGCGGCAGCGCGGGCGGCAAGTTCGTCGCGAACACCGTCGATCCGTTCACGTATCCGTCGGACCCGCGCATCAACATGAACGATACGCAGCGCGACGAACACTTCGGGCTGCTCACGTCGGTCGGCGCGAACCGGATTCTCGTCGCGGCCGGCCAGAACCCGCCGGTCTTCTACTTCTATCACTTCAACGCGGCGAACGGTTACGTCGCGATTCCGGACGGCTCGATTCCCGGCCCCGCATTCAATACCACGCAGCGCGTGACGGGCGGCTTCAGCCTCGACAGCCAGGGCGGCGTATGGGCCGGCCTCGACAAGACCGGCGCGATCACGCATTACCCGCTGACCGGCTTCGACGCGAACGGCAAGCCGTCGTGGGGGCCGGGCGTCGCGACCCGCATTCCGGCCAGCATCGTGCCGCTGACGCGCATCGTCTATCTCGCGGACAGCGACACGATGGTGCTTGCGCAGGGCGCGGTCGGCAGCAACGACTGGACGTCGATCGGCACGCGCATCGAGGTGTATCACGGCTGGCGCGCGGGCAACACGACGAAGCCCGACCCGGTGATCACGCTGCCGCACAGCGGCGCGAAATCGATCGACGCGGCGGGCAACCATCTGTTCGTCGGCTACTGGTTCAGCAGCAGCGGGCCGCTGTGGCCGAACGTCGACGCGTTCAACCTCACCACCGGCAATCTCGACACGACGCTGGTCAATGCGAACCCCGCGACGGTCGACACCAGCAGCGCGATCGATGCGATGTACAGCATCCGCGCGTACCGCCGGTTCAACGGCGAGTACGTGGTGATGAAGAACAACGTGAAGGGGAACAGCATCACCGTGTACCGGTGGACGCCCTGACAGGCTGAAGGTGCTGAAGACGCCGAACGTGCAGCCGCGTCGGGCAGCGGCCGTACTCGCGAAGTCGTGAAAGCAATCGTGAGTATTTTCGCGGGATTGTTGCGCAATGCGCATGCAATGCACCGCGGGCACCCTGCGCGCCGCGCCGTGCCGGACCCGCTTGCCGAACCTCCCGACGTGGAAATGCGGTTCCGTGCACAATGGCGGCGGCTCCCGCGGACGTTGTGCGGGCGTGCACGATGAACGAGCGCGGCGGTCCCTGCCGCGTTTCTTATGCTTGAAGCGACCCAACGATGAAGAAGAAAACGATCCCGAATCGCCTGTTGACGATCGTCGCGCTGGCCGGCGCACTGAGTGGCCCGGTCCACGCGCAGACGGCGGAGACGGTCGCGACCGTCAACGGCACGCCGATCACGCAGGCCGACGTCGATACGCTGCTGCGCGCGTCCGGGCAGCCCGATTCGCCGCAGATCCGCCAGGCGATCAAGAACCAGCTGATCACGCGCGTGCTGGTTCAGCAGGCGGCCGAGAAGGCGAACTATGCGGACAAGCCCGAGGTCAAGGCGGCGATGCAGCAGGCGAAGGTGACGGCCGAGGTGCAACTGTACCTGCGCGACCACGTGAAGCCGGAGCCGGTGACCGACGAGCAGGTCAAGGCGCGCTACGACGAACTGGTCGCCGCGCTCGGCAAGAACGAATACAAGCCGCGCGTGATCGTCGTCAAGGACCCGGTCGCGGCGGCGACCGTGCTGAGCGAGCTGAAGGCGGGCAAGTCGTTCGACGGGCTGGCACGCCAGTACAGCCTGGCGCCGAGCCGCGATACCGGCGGCGAGCTGCCGTGGGTGAGCTTCAATACGCCGGCGGCGGAAGGCAAGACGGCCGGGCTGCCGCTGCCCGTTGCGCAGGCGCTCGAGAAGCTGACGGTCGGCGCGACGACGAAGGATTCGATTCCGGTCGATGGCGTGCGGGCGATCGTGAAGCTGGATGCGAAGCGGCCGACGCAGGTGCCGGGTTTCGAAACCGCGAAGCCGACGCTTCAGCAGCAATTGCAGGCGATCGCGGCCGAGAAGGCGAGCGCGCAGATGATCGGCAATCTGCTGAAGGACGCGAAGATCACGCAGTAAGGGCCATGCGACGGCGTCGACATGACGCGCGTCACGCGTGCCAGACCATGCTCGCGCTCGTGTCGGTTTCCGACGCGACGCGAAAGCCGAGCCGTTCGTAGAGCCGCCGCGCCGGGTTGCCATGTAGCACGCTGAGCGATACCGGCACGCGCGCGTGCGCCGCGTCGGTCAGCAATGCGTGCAGCACGGTTTTCCCGATTCTCTGGCCCTGGCGCGCGGGGAGAATCTGGATCTGATGGACGTGCCATTCGCTGGCGGCGCGTGTCACCTTCAGCAGGCCAATGGCATCGGCGCCTTCACAGACGATCATCGCGTCGTCGAAGTTCGCGCGGATGCGCTGGTCGTGCGCGTCATCGTCGGTCGGCGCGCCGACGCGCTGCAGATGCTCGGTCATCGTGAGTCGACGGAGCGTCAGCAGGAACGGGAGATCTTCCTGAGACGCAGCACGCAGATGGATCGCGGGTTTCATCAGTGATGAGAGGTTGCGTCGGGCGCGACGCTTCGGTGCGGATCACATGCCCGGCAACCGAATTTGCAGGCCGGCCGGGCGATGTTCGAGGACATCCGTGACCTCGTATTCGGTTTTTGCCCCGTCCGAAGTTTGCCACTGCTGCATACGGACATTGCACAAGAGCACGTCTCCCTTGCTGAAACTGATCTGGCTGTTGTTCACGCGCGACAGGAAGCCGGCATCGGTGATCGTCGCGTGAATCGTCGACGTGCCGTCGTACAGGCGCCACTTGTTGTCGTCCTTGAACGCGAGCGACACGATCGAGAATGCCATCTTGCGATGCTCGTCGAGCAGGAGCGAGTCGGTCGGCTCCGGCGCGTGAAACCATGCGATCTCGTTGTGGGCGACCGTCTCGTATACCTCGGTATCGGTGCCGGCAGCGAAAATCTCGATGCCTTCGCGCGCTAGCGGCGCAAGCACTTGTGCGATGGCTTGGCGAACGCGGACGTCACTCAGCAGCGTGAGGACGGGCAGGTCGATTTCCAGTTCGTCGCCGTCGACGTCCAGCACCGCGGTGTTGTTCTGCATCCGCACGTGCGTGATCTCGCGCCCACGCAGCCATTTGAGGACGGCGAAAAGCCCCTTCCTTGCCCTGGGCGCGGCGATGCCGAGCGCGGTCAGGATCGTCACCGCATTGGCGAGCGCCGTGCCTTCGTTGCCGCTCAGCATGTCGCGCATGCGGCCGAGCAGCGAGGTCGCGAGCGTGAAGTCGATGCCGAAGCTGCCCGTCTTGAAGCTGCCGCGCACGTTGACCTGCGGCCGGACCTGAGCGCCGCACAGTGCGCGCGTCGACGCGTCGAGCAAATCGCCGAAGGCCAGCAGCGCGGGCGCGAGTTCGCGTACGTCCATCTCGGACGAATCGAGCGTGGGCCCGTCGTACGTGATGCGAAATCGGCTCATCGCGTCGAAGGGGCCGATATCGGCCGGGCCGGTACTGTTTTCATCGTGTGCGGTCATGTCGAGTGCTGGCAAGAGAGCTGGACGATACCCGAAACGAACGCTTTCGGATGCCTTTCATCGTAGGGCCGAATGACCGGCCGCAGGCGATTTTGGCCATCAGGACAAGACGACTTGCAGACATGTCCCGATAGCGCCCGGCAAGCAGCGAACTTTTCCGATACTTTCCCGGTCACAACCGCCAGCTTGCGGGGGCGCGCCGGTACCCCGAACGTGCTGCCGCCTTCCGGTATTCCGTCGTTCCACCCGCCCGCCTATCATGCGCACATCGCTCGCACGCACGGCGCAATACACAGGGATTCTCGATGGACACCAAACGATCGCGGCCGGGGCTCGTCGCCGCGCTGCTCTGGGCGGCGCTGTATCTCGCGACCGGCTACATCTCGCACGAATTCAACGGCCCCGTCCGGCTGACGGGCTACATCTGGCTGCCGGCCGGTGTGACGGTCGGCGCATTCATGCTGCGACCGATGCGCGAATGGCTGACGCTGGCCGGCGCATTCCTGGCCGGGCAGCTCGCGCTGTCCGCGATCGAGCACGGCAGCTTCGTCAACGCGGTGCTGTTCACGGTGGACGAGGTCGGCGCGGCCGCACTCGCGGTCTGGCTCGTGCAGCGCGTGCGCTTCTCGCTCGAAGGGCTGTATTTCCTGCGCTCGGTGATTCTGGCCGGCTTGATCGCGGGCGTCGTCGGCGCGATCGGCGGCGCGGCGTGGTACACGACGCTCAAGGGTGCGCCGTTCTTCGACGTGTGGTCGGTGTGGGCCGCGTCCGATTTCGTTGGCGTGCTGCTGGTCACGCCGGTGCTCGCGTCGTGGTCGCGCTTTCGCGCGCACCGCTCGGGCGACCACGAGCGCTTCGACCTGGTGCTCGGCATCGTCGCGTTCGCGTTGCTCGCGGTCGTCGCGCTCGTGATCTTCGATGGCGATACGGCGCGGAAATTCGGCACGGGCGCCGGCTTCGCGCTCACCTATGTGCCGCTGTTCCTGACGGTCGCGGTGACGCTGCTGCTCGGCGGCCGTGCGGGCTCGTCGTCGGTGCTGGTGCTCGCGCTGATCGTGATCGAGCAGACCGCGCAGGGCGACGGCCCGTTCGCGTCGCTCCACGAGCATTACGGCAGTGCGCTGCTCGAAGCGCAGCTCTATCTGGCGGTCGCGTCGCTGCTGGTGCTGACGGTGAGCACGCTGAAGACGACGCGCGAGCGCGTGCACGAGCATGCGGCGGTGCTGCAGAACAACATGGAGCTCGCGCTCGCGAGCGCCGGCCAGATCGCGTACGTGCTCGATCCCGAGTCGGGCCGGATCGAATGGAGCGGCGACGTCGAGCGCGTGTTCGGCGTCGGCGTCGACGCCGCGCAGATCGCGAGCGTGCCGCTCGTGCTCGAACGCGTGCAGGCGGGCGACCGCGACGCGTTGCGCGACTACTGGAATGCGGAGATCGCGGGCGAGGACCGCGCGTCGCTGTCGCTGCGCATCGTGCTGCGCGACGGCGGCACGCGGACGATCACCGACCACGGCGCGCCGTTGCTCGATTCGAACGTCGACGTGACGGTGGTGGCGGGCGTGTGGCAGATCGAACGCGTGTGGCCGGCGGACGAATGAGCGGGCACGCGTCATGACGGGCCGCACGGCCGTGCTGCTGATCCACGGGCTCGGCGGCACGCAATACGATCTCGGTTCGCTGCACAAGGCGATGCGGCGCGCGGGCGCCGACACGCACATGATCACGCTGCCGGGGCACGGCACGCGCCCGGAGGATCTGGTCGGCGTGCGCGCGGAGGCGTGGCTCGACGCGGTGACCGAGCAGTACCGCGCGCTGGAACGCGAGTACGACACGCTGCACGTTGCGGGGATGTGTATGGGCGCGCTCGTCGCGCTGCTGCTGTGTCATCGTGTGCAGCATGCGCGCGGCCGGCTCGCGCTGTTGGCCGCACCGGTATTCATCGACGGCTGGTCGACGCCGTGGTACCGGTCGCTGCGGCACGTGCTGTATCGCGTGCCGGGTGTGGCGGAGCGAATGCGCGTGGAAGAAGGCGATCCGTTCGGCATCAAGAACGCGACGATCCGCGCGATCGTGAAGAAGAAGTTCGAGCGGCAGGACAGTTTCCACTATGCGTGGGTGCCGCTCGCGTGCGTGCGGCAGGTGGACCGGATGCGCGACTGGGTACGCGATGCCGCGCCCGGCACGCCGTGCCCGACGCTCGTGCTGCATGCGCGCGAGGACGAGCTGACGAGCCTGCGCTCGGCCGATTTCCTGCTGGAAAAGCTGCCCGACGCGCGCGGGATCGTGCTGGAGAACAGCTATCACATGATCTGCGCGGACAACGATCGCGACGACGTCGCGCGGCACGTGCTCGAGTTCTTCGGCTTCGATCCCGTGCATGCGGTGAGCCCGGCGATGGCGCGGCGGATGGGGCGGCTGGGATCGTGACGGTGGTGCAACCGTCACAATGGCGTCAATCCGGGGGCAAATCCATTTGAGGTTGTTGCGATCTAGTCTGGAAGGAACGGACGTGCGATCTTGCGGCTTGCGGCGAGTTCGATCAATCGTATTCGACACGGGGTGCGAAGGCCGGATATTGCCGGGCCATGTCCTGCAGGCAGTCGCGCATCAGCTTCGCGTCGCGGGGAAAGCGGCGTTCGAATTCCGACCAGCCTTTCAGCCGGAGAATGGGCGGCATATCGACCAGTGCGGTAATGGCGTCCCAGAACGCATCCCAGTTTCTTCCATACCAATCCGGGAAACTCAACTTCTTCATCAGCCGTACGTGCAACTGTTCGGTCGATTCGATATCGTCGAGTTCGATTTCTACCCGCGTGTCGCGTGCCATCATGTTCTCCGACGGACAGGTCGCGAAACATTCAATTCATTTCGCGTTCCGTACCGAGCATCATAGCGCGCGCTTCCGGCCGCCGCGCAATCCGCTCCCGGACCTCCGGCGCCGCCAGGCACGTGGCCACGGCTTCATACCCCGGCGCGCCGGGGTAAGGCGCCACGCGCGCAGGCGGGCTGTGATTGGCCGGGCACAGCAGGATGGTTTCGTCGGGGCCGACCGCCGCGAGATCGAGGATGGCCGACGAGCGCGTCAGCAGGAACAGCGGCCGCATGCCGGCGGCCGCGCCTTCGCGCAGATGCGCGATCAATGCCAACTGCGTGGCTCGGTCGAGGCCCTGTTCGATCATGTCGACGATCTGCGCACGCGGGCGTTGCGCTTCGAGGCTGACGAGGAGTGCCGTCAGCGCTGGCGACGGCGTCGCGCCTTTGGCGGCGAGCAACGCCGACGCGCGATCGACGCGCGACTTCAATTCCGGATCGGCGTGCAATGCGTCGAATGCCGCGGCACAATCGTCGTCCAGCCGATCGAGGCCGACGAACACCGCGCCGGGCAGCGCTTCGGCCAGCCGAAGCGCGAGCCGCGTCTTGCCGCTCCCCAGCGAACCGATGATGTAGTTCAACGGCCGGATATCGCGACACTCGAACCATTCGCCACCCCACGGCCACGGCAGGCTGAACGCGACGCCGGCGCTGCCTGTGTCGACGAGCCGCGCGAGTTCTCCGTCCGTCGGCATCCGCCCCCGTGCAAGGTCGGCGCGCATCGCGCGCACACGGTCGAGCTTGCCGACGAAATCCTGAATCCCGCGATCGAGCGCCGCTTCGTGAGCGGCCAGCGCGGTATCGAGACCGCGCGCATCGCCGTCGAGCACGCTCGCGACCTGCGCGAGACCGAGGCCGAGCTTGCGCAGTGCCGCGATGTCGGCGGCGCGTGCGAGGTCGGCCGGGCCGTACGCGCGGTATCCGGCCGGCGTGCGTTCGGGCGTGACGAGGCCGTGCCGCTCGTACAGCCGCAGCGCCTTGATCGAGACGCCAAGCCGCGCGGCGGCGGCCGATGCGTTCAAACGGGGCGTGTCGGTACCCATCCGTCACCTCTTGCTGTCGATTCGTTGCGGTCAGCATAAAGGCGATCCCAAGGGCCGGGTCAAGCGCGATCGCGCGGCTGTTCCCGTTCAGTCGGCGGCCGCGAACTCGTCCCGCAGCGCGCGATACAGCCGTCGGTAGCGCGCGAGCCGCCCCGCCAGCAGATCGACCGACGCGGCATCGGGCGCGACCGTCTCCGTGACGGGCGGCGCGACGCAGACTTCCTCCAGCGTATCGTTCGTCGCCGCCAGCCGTGCGAGTCGCGCCGCGCCGAGTGCCGCGCCGACCGCGCCGTCCGCATGGCGCTGCATCGAGAGCCCGGTCGCATTCGCGCATAGCTGCGCCCAGAACGCGCTCTTCGAGCCCCCGCCGATGAACGACACCGCGTCGAGCGTCGTGCCGGCCGCGCGCAGCGCGTCGTAGCCGTCGGCCATCGCGAACGCGACGCCTTCCATCACCGCATACGCGAGATCGTCGGCGTCGTGTTCGTTCGACAGCCCGAAGAACACGCCGCGCGCATGCGCGTCGTTGTGCGGCGTGCGCTCGCCGCCGAGATACGGCAGGAACAGCGGCGCGCGGGCCGGATCGGCGTGTTCGGCGCGCGCCGCCAGCACAGCGGGCGTCGTGCCGTGCGCACGCGCGAGCCAGTCGAGGCTCGCCGCGGCCGACAGGATCACGCTCATCTGGTGCCAGCGCCCTTCGACGCAGTGACAGAACGCGTGCACGGCGGCGTCCGGGTTCGGCGCGAAGCGGTCGTTGCCGGCGAACAGCACGCCCGACGTGCCGAGCGACAGGAAGCCGCTGCCGGCACCCGTGACGCCCATGCCGATCGCGGACGCCGCGTTGTCGCCGGCGCCGCCGGCGATCGTCACGGGCCCGTCGATGCCCCATTCGCGCCGCAGCGCGTCGCGCAACTGCGCGGCGGGCGCGTTGCCTTCGACGAGGCGCGGCATCTGCGCGCGCGACAGCTCGGTCGCGGCGAGCATCCGGTCGGACCAGTCGCGGCGCGCGCAGTCGAGCCACAGCGTGCCCGACGCGTCGGACATGTCGGACACGAATTCGCCGGACAGGCGCCAGATCAGGTAGTCCTTCGGCAGCAGCACCTTGTGCACCGCGCGAAACACGGCCGGCTCGTATTTCGCGAGCCACAGCAGCTTCGGTGCGGTGAAGCCGGGCATCGCCATGTTGCCGGTGATCGCGCGCGATTCCGGCACCAGCGCTTCCAGCTCGACGCATTCGGTGCCGGCGCGCGTGTCGTTCCACAGGATCGCGGGGCGCAGCACCTGGTCCGCGCGGTCGATCAGCGTCGCGCCGTGCATCTGGCCGGACAGCGCGATGCCGCGCAGCGCGGCGAAGCCGGCCGGATGCGCGGCGCGCACCGACGCGATCGCGTCGAGCATCGCGTGCCACCACGCCTGCGGGCTTTGTTCGGACCAGTGCGGATGCGGCCGGCTGATCGACAGCGTGGCCGCGCCGGTGGCGAGGGGGACCGATCGGGAATCGGTGAGCAGAACCTTGACCTCGGACGTGCCGAGATCGATGCCGAGGAATGTCACGTGTGAAGCGTCCTGTCTGGGGGGCACGGCGGCCGCGCGCGTCGCGGGGGCGGTGCGTCGTCGCGGCCGTGCGGTTCGTTGAGCCGGTGCAGCGCGCGGAACTTCGACGGCGGCACCTGCTTCATCGCGAGAAACTGACGGTTGAAGTTCGACAGGTTGTTGAAGCCAACCCGGTAGCAGATGTCGGTCACCGTCAGGTCGGAAAACATCAGCAGCTCGCACGCCTCGTTGATGCGCAGCCGGTTCAGGTAGCGCACGAACGACGAGCCGGTGTGACGCCGGAAAAACCGCGTGAAGGTGCTGACGCTCATGCCGGCGAACGCGGCGACGTCGGTTTCGCGCAGCATGCCGGGCAGGTTCTGCTGGAGGTACGACAGCACCTGGTTGATGGTCGACGACATGTAGTGCTGCGCGTCGCTGCGGTAGCCGGGCCCCGCGAGCACGCGCCGCTCGCGGCACGACGACAGCCGGTCGAACAGCGACATCAGGATCTCGACGCGGCGGCAGCCGTGCGCGTTCGCGAGTTCGAGCATCAGCGGCGCGACCTCGACGCCCACGCGGTCGGGAAACTGCACGCCGCGCGCCGCGTCGTCGATCAGGTCGATCACCGGCTGCAGCTCGCTGAACGCGCCGACCATCTTCTCGATCGCATCGCGCGAGAACTGCAGCACGACGTCGCGCGACGGCACGCGTTCGCCGTCGGCCAGCTCGCTGACCCAGTTGTGCGGCAGGTTCGGCCCGGTGACGATCAGGTTGCCCGGGCCGAAGTCGCCGATGTGGTCGCCGACGAACACCTTGCCGCGCGACGCCTGGATCAGGTGAATCTCGTACTCCGGATGGAAGTGCCACTTCGCGACCGAATGCGGATAGTCGTGGACCCACGCGCGAAACGATTCGTCGCGGTGGGTGGGAACGATCTCGAGATCCGGGTTCATCGTGTGCTCCGTCGGGGCGTGCCGGCGTGCTACGGACGGGACATCGACCAGCCCGTCGCGGCGGGCGGCGTGGCGCGCGTCGCGGCCGTCGGCGGCACCGCGTGCGCGATCGGGTTCGCATCCGGCAGCGTGACGTTGCGCTCGGTGCCGGCGTCGAACAGATGCAGGGCTTCTTCGTCGAAGCGAAACGCTACCACGGCGCCGGGCGCCGGGGCCATCGGGGCCGGCACGAGGGCCGCGCACGGCTGGCCGCGCCAGTCCAGCGTGACGAGGGCCTCGGCGCCGAGCAGCTCGACGAGCTCGACCGTGCCGGTCAGCGCGAGCGCGCCCGGGGTCGGATCGCCTTCGGCGACGAGCCGCAGGTGGTTCGGCCGGATCGCGGCCTTCACCTGCTGACCGTCGTGCAGGTGCGCGAAGCGCGGCGATGCAAGCGGCCAGCGCGCGCCGTTGCAGTCGAGCAGCACGGTCGCGCCGACACGCTCGATCGTGCCCGCCGCGAAGTTCATCGCCGGCGTGCCGACGAACCCGGCCGCGAATACCGTGTGCGGCTGGCCGTACAGCTCGGCGGGCGTGCCGATCTGCTCGATGTGGCCGCCGCGCATCAGCACGACGCGGTCGGCGAGCGTCATCGCTTCGAGCTGATCGTGCGTGACGTACAGCGTGGTGGTCTTCAGTTGCCGGTGCAGTCGCTTGATGTCGGCGCGCAACTGCGTGCGCAGCTTTGCGTCGAGGTTCGACAGCGGCTCGTCGAACAGGAACACGGCGGGCGTCTTGATCATCGCCCGCGCGATCGCCGCGCGCTGCTGCTGGCCGCCCGACATCGCGCGCGGGCGGCGGTCGAGCAGCGCGTCGAGGCTCAGGATGCGCGCGACGTCGCGCACGCGGCGGTCGATCTCGTCGGCCGGCACCTTGAGCCGCCGCAGGCCGAACGCGATGTTGTCGTACACCGTCATGTGCGGGTACAGCGCGTAGTTCTGGAACACCATCGCGACATTGCGCTCGCGCGACGGCAGGTCGTTGACGACCGCGTCGCCGATCACGAGCTCGCCGCCGGTGATCGCCTCGAGGCCCGCGATCATCCGCAGCATCGTCGACTTGCCGCAGCCGGACGGGCCGAGCAACACGATGAATTCGCCGTCGGCGATCTCGAGGTCGAGCGGATGCAGCACGGCGGGGCCGCCGTCGTAGTGTTTCGACAATGCGTGGCAGACGATTCGGGCCATGGCTCAATCCATTTCGATCTGAATCTTGACGTCGCGCGGGTGCCCGCTCGCCGCTTCCTCGAACGCGCGCACGCCTTCGGAAAACGGGAACGTGCGCGAGATGAACGGCTTCACGTCGATCGCGCCGGATGCGATCAGCGCGAGCGCGCGCGGAAAGATGTTCGCGTAGCGGAACACCGATTCGATGCGGCCTTCCTTCGCCTGCAGCGCGACGACGTCGAGCGGCACCGGCGCGACCGGCATCCCGATCAGCACCGCGCAGCCGCCCGGGCACATCAGGTCGACGAGGCCCGCATACGCGTTCGCGCTGCCGCTCGCCTCGAACACGACGTCCGCGCCCCAGCCGCCCGACGCCTCGGCCACCGCGTCGGCGAGCGGCCGCGTACGCACGTCGACGGTCGTGACGGCCGGGTTGCCGGCGAACAGCGCGAGCTTGTCCGGCACGACGTCGGCGAGGATCACGCGCGCGGCGCCGCCGGCGAGCGCGGCGAGCGCCGTCATCGCGCCGATCGTGCCGGCGCCGATCACGACGGCAAGGTCGCCCGGCTTCATCGCCGCCTTCTTCGCGGCCTGCAGGCCGATCGACAGCGGCTCGACGATCGCGCCTTCGGCGAACGACACGTTGTCGGGCAGCCGGTACGTGAACGCGGCCGGATGCACGACGAACGGCGTCAGGCAGCCGTGGATCGGCGGCGTCGCCCAGAAGCGCACGTCGGGATCGAGGTTGTAGAGGCCGCGCAGCGTCGCGGGCGAATCGAGGCGCGGCACGCCGGGCTCCATGCACACGCGGTCGCCGACGCGCAGGTGCGTGACGCCGGCGCCCGTCTCGACGACGGTGCCGGACGCTTCATGGCCGAGCACCATCGGCGCGTCGACGCGGAACGGGCCGATGCCGCCGTGGACGTAGTAATGCACGTCGCTGCCGCAGACGCCGACCGTATGCACCTTGATCCGGACGTCGCCGGGGCCGACCGCTTGCGGCAGGTCGATGTCGCGCAGCGCGAGCTCGCGCGTGCGTTCGAGTACGAGCGCTTTCAACGTGTTCTCCTTATTTTCCCTTGACCATCGAATTGAGCAGCCGGCTCAGCATGCCGACGAAAACGAGCGGCGGCAGCGCGAGCAGCACCGTCGACGCGTTGATCACGCCCCACGGCACTTCCTGGCCGAGCGACGTGAACGCGGACGCGACCACCGGCAGCGTCGCGCTGCGCGACGACGTGAGGGCGAGCGCGATCATCAGTTCGTTCCACACCAGCACGAAGCTGAACACGATGCCGCCGAGCAGCGTGCTCGCGCACACCGGCAGCGCGATATGCCAGAACACCGCGTACGGGCCGTAGCCGTCGAGCGCGGCGGCCTCCTCGATCTCGCGCGGCAGCCGGCGGAACACGGGGATCGACAGCCACGTGATGGTCGACAGCGTGACGAGCAGGTACGTGACGATCATCGACAGCTTGGTGTCGTACAGCCCGAGATCGACCCAGATCGCGATCAGCGGCAGCGCGACCGCGACGGGCGGCAGGAAGCGCAGCGATAGCAGGAAGAACTGGATGTCGCGCTTGCCGCGTATCGGGTAGCGCGCGATTGCGTACGCGGCCGGCACGCCGAGCACGGCGCCGATCAGCACGGCCGCGCCGACGATCGCGATGCTGTTGCCGAGCCCGATCAAGACCTCGGGGCTCGACAGCACCTGTTCGTAGTTCGCGAGCGTCGGCGTGAAGAAGAAGCGCGGCGTCGGCGTGACGATGTCGAGCAGGTGCTTGAGCGAATTGAGCACGGCCCAGAACAGCGGGAACGCGGCGACGAGCAGGATCGCGCCGGCGATCGCGACGGTGGAAGCGGTGGTGGCGGCGGGGCCGCGGCGGGCCATCAGTCGTCCCATTTGTTGACCCTCTTCCAGATGAGCGTGAAGACGAGCGTGGTCGCGACCATCATCAGCACGGCCATGCCCGACGCATACGACACCTTGCCGGCGAGGCCGATGCCCTGCTGGTACGCGTAGAGATCGAGCGTCTCGGTCGCGATGCCGGGGCCGCCCTTGGTCATCACGTAGATCAGGTCGAACGAGCGCAGCGACTCGACCATCTTGATGAACACGAGGCTCACGAGCGGCGCCTTCAGCATCGGCAGCGCGATGTACGCATGCACCTGCCACGTCGTCGCGTAGTCGAGCCGCGCGGCTTCGAGCGGCTCGGGCGGCAGCGTTTCCAGCAGCTTCAGGATCACGACCGCGAAGAACAGCCCCCACTGCCACACGTCGACGAGCGCGACCGCGTACAGCGCGAGATGCGGATCGGCGAGAAACGCGGTGTGCTCGACGCCGAGCGCGCCGAGCAGCCAGCTCAGGATGCCGGTGAGCGGCGCGTACATGAACTTCCAGATGAACGCGGCCGACACGCGCGGCAGCAGCACCGGCATGATCAGCACCAGCGACGCGAAGCGGCGCCAGCGGCCGTGCACGCGCTCGAACAGGAACACCGCGAGCGCGATGCCGACCAGTACCGCGCCCGCGACCGTGACGACCTCCCACAGCACCGATACCTCGATCGCGTTCAGGAAGCGCCGGTCCGACGCGAGTCGCACGAAGTTGCGCAGGCCGACGTATTCGCTGTCCGGGTAGCGCAGCACGCGGTTGCGCAGCGCGAGGTTGACCGCGGCGATCGTCGGGACGAGGCTCAGGACCGCGAGCAGCGCGAGCGTCGGCGCGAGGAACACCCACGGCAGGCTGGTGCGATCGCGGCGCGCGCGGCCGCGCCGGGCCGACGGTGCGGAAGGGGCCGGGCGGACGCCGAGCGCGCGTCCGCCCGTGCCGTCATTTGCGAGCGCCATGTTCGAGCGCGTCCTTCGCGTACTGGTCCGCTTCGTCGAGCGTGCCGCGGATGTCCGTCTGCGTGCCGGTGAACACCTGTTCGAGCGCGATGCCGAGGTTGTCGCCGATATCCGGCCACTGCGGCGTGCGCCAGATCGTCACCTGCGTGACGGGGTTGGTGTCGTTCAGCCCGGCCTGGATCTGCGGCGCGACGTGCTGCTTGAAGTACGGGCTGGCGATCGTGCTCGAGCGGTTGTAGTCGCTGAACACGCCGTTGCGCAGCCGTGCCTGCTCCTGGTCCTTGCTGGTCGCCCACGCGATGAAGCGGCCGGCGGCCAGCCGCATGCAGTCGTCCTTCGCGCCGACCGCCGAGATCGCGAAGCCGTGGCCGTACGCGGCCGACGGCAGCGGCGCGGGCGGGCGCGTGTAGCCGACCTTGCCGGCCACGCTCGACTTGCTCGCGTCTTCCATCCAGTCCGCGAACGGTGTCGATTCGATCATGAACGCGACCTTGCCCGAGCGGAACGCTTCGAGCGCGTTGCTCCAGTCGTAGGTCGCCGAGCCCGGCGGCGCGTACTTGAACAGGTCGCTGTAGAGCTGCGTGGCCTTCACCGCGGCCGGCGAGTCGAACGCGGGCTGGCCGCCCTTGTCGGTCCATGTGCCGCCCATGCCGAGCATGAACGGCGACCAGCGCCACACGTTCATCCCCGAGCCGCGCTGGCCGCGCGCGACCCAGCCGTACAGCTTCGGCGGCGCGTTGAGCTTCTTGATCGCGGCGACGAGCTGGTCGAGCGTCTTCGGCACCGGAATGTGCGCGGCGTCGAGCAGGTCGCGGCGGTAGAACAGGAAGTCGCCGCCGCCGATCAGCGGCGCGAAGTACGCGACGCCGTTGTAGCTCGCGACCGCGCGGCGGCCGGGCAGGAAGTCGTCGTAGTCGTAGTCCTTCGGGTAGTACTTGAGGAGCGGCACGATCCAGTTGGCCGACGCGAATTCGGCGACGTTCGCCTCGTCGACGTAGTAGATCTGGTAGGAACCGGCGCCGGTCGACGCGTCGAGCCGCGATTTCGCGCGGCGGTCGTTCTCGCCGAAGTAGCTGATCTCGACCTTCGTGCCGTTCTTCTTCTCGTAGTCGGCCAGCGATTTCTCCATCACCGACAGGCCGAGGCTCTTCTGCGCGAGCACGCGGAGGGTCGGCACCTTGCAGGTTTGCGCGGCCGCGACGCCCGGCAGACAGGCGCCGAGCAGCACGCCGGCTGCGACGATTCGCATCTTGTTCACCCGTGTCTCCTTGATTCTGCTTGTTCGAATGCCGCCGATGACGGCAGGGACAATGGTGTGACGCGGGCGACGCGATCACCACATCAAAAGAGTTCGTGAGCCGATACTTTTTGCTCACGGTCGGTCGTGCGATGCACAAAATGTGGTGGTCGGGGTGTGCGTGGTGCGGCCCGACGGAGAGGAATGGCGGGAAGGCGGCGTTACCCGAGCGCCGGTTGATGCGGCGCGTCGAGCGCGATCCGGTACACCCGCAATGCGTTGTCATGCCAGATCGCGCGGCGCGCAGGGCCGTCGAGATGCGCGATCGCACCGGCGAACGTGCGCAGCAGCGCGGGATAGGACACGCGCAGCCCGGCCACCGGGAAATTGCTGGCGAACAGGCAGCGCTGCCAGCCGAAGATCGCGATCGTGTCGCGGATGATCCTTGCGTTGTCCGCGTCGTTCCATACCGCATCGCGCAGGCCGAGTTCGGAGATTTTCACGCTCACGCGCGGCAACGCGGCGAGCGCCGCCATGCCGCTGCGCCAGCGCGCGAGCCCGGCTTCGGAACGGTCCCACGGTAGCCCGGCGTGTTCGAGCACGACGTCGACCGCGGGCGCGTCGGTCAGCATCGCGGCCGCGTCGCCGAGATGCCAGAACGGCACGCGCAGATCCCAGTTCAGGCCGTGCGCGGCGAGGCGTTCGAGCGCGGCCGGCCAGCGCGGGTCATGCAGCGCGCCCGGCCCGTCGATCAACGCATCCGGCGCGGCCGCGGTGCGCGGCTTGAACCGCACGCCGCGCACGCGAGGCCACGCGGCCTGTTCGGCAAGCCGTTCGTCCGCATCGCCGGCCAGCAGGTCGACCCACGCGACGATCGCCGACGGCAGCGCGTGCGCGGCCGCAACTTCATGCAGCCAGCGCGTTTCCGCGAGCGCCTCGTCGCGCGCGCGTTCGGCTTCGACGTGCACGCTGGTGACGAGCGGCGCGCATTGCGCCGCGCGCCGGAAAGCGTCGACGTCGAAGTCGCGGCACAGCGCCGCGTAGTCGCCGAACATGAAGCGTGCCGGGTCGTAGTGCGTCTGCAGCCACGGGTAGTGCGCGCCCGCATCGAGTCGCCACAGGTGGTGATGCGCATCGACGAGCGCATCGGGCATGCCGTCGGGCGGCGCTGCGTCGCGCATGTCAGAGGGCGCCGGCGAGCACGTACGACGCATCGGGCTCGCGCAGCGTCGCCAGCGCACCGACGAAACGCCACGCATCGAGGTCGAGTTCGCGCACATGGTCGTCGTGGAACGACACGTACGCGACGCGTCGCGACGGATGGAACGACAGCGCGGTCGGGTTCGCGGGCAGCGCGATGCGCTCGATCTCCTCGAGCTGCCGCGCATCGAACACCGAGATCGACCGCTCGCCCGAGTTGGTCAACAGCAGCAGGTCGTGACCATCGGGCGCGCTCGTCCGGTAGATGCGGTTCGGGTCGCTGCGCGTTTTCACGCGGCGGCCGCAGGTCATCGTCGCCGTGTCGATCTCGACCAGCGTGTCGTCGCCGCGATTCGCGACGAACAGCGTGCGCTCGTCGCTCGACAGCGCATTGCCTTCGGGGCGCGGGCCGGGCATCACCGCGCGCGGCGCGACGGTCGCGTCGCGCGGATGGAATTGCGTGACCGTATTCGACAGCAGATGCACGCCGTATGCGCGGCTTGCGTCGCGCGTGAGCGTCACGAGATGCGTCTTCACGCCGCCGGACGGCACCGCCATGTTCGGGACCTGCTGCCGGGTGGGCTCATCGAAGACGAGCAGCATGTCGTGCGCTTCGCTCATCGCATAGAGCCGCCCGTCGCGGTCGCTCGCCATCCCGTGCGGCCGGTAGTACGGCCACAGGTCGAGCATGCGCGTGTGGGTGCGCTCGACGAGATCGATCTCGGCAATCCGGTGATCGCCTTCATGGCCGCGCGACCACGCGGTCTCGATCCCGAAGATGCCGACGTACGCGTAGCGGTTGTTCACGTCGACGGTGAATTCGTGCGGGAAGTTCGGCAGCACGATGTGCTTGAGCGGCGCTTTCGTGTCGAGGTCGTAGAAGCTGAAGGTATGGGCGCATTTCTGCACCAGCAGCAGGATGTCGTTCATGGTGGGTCTCCGGTGTGTCGTTCCGTCCCGCGCAGGCGTCGTCAGCCCTCGCAGCGCTTCGGCAGCGTCAGCGCGAGCAGGCCGGCCACCGCGAGCGTGACCGCGAGGCTGTATACGCCAGCCGCCGCGCTCACGTGCTGCGTCAGCACGCCGACCGCATACGGGCCGCAGAAGCCGCCGAGATTGCCGAGCGCGTTGATCAGGCCGCGTGCGCTGCCGGCCGTCTCGACGCTGCAGAGCTTCGGCGGAATCGCCCAGAACACGCCGGCCGCCGCCTGCAGGAAGAAGCCGCAGCCGATCAGGAACGCGAACGATACGGCCATCGACGCATGCGCGTGCACCGACAGCGCGAGGCATGCG
The DNA here is from genome assembly GCF_001319805.1 of Burkholderia sp. E168m22. Lineage (NCBI taxonomy): Bacteria > Pseudomonadati > Pseudomonadota > Betaproteobacteria > Burkholderiales > Burkholderiaceae > Burkholderia > Burkholderia sp. E168m22. Next base: position 145,328 of record NZ_BBSK01000112.1, on the reverse strand, counting down.
GCGAACCCGACGAGCGGCAGCAGCACGAACAGGCGCCGCTTGCCGGTCCGGTCGGACCAATACGACGTGACGAGCATCCCGATCACCATCGCGATGTACGGCAGCATCGCGAGCAGGCCGATTCTGCCCATCCCGCTGTGCGTGAGGTTTTTCAGCAGGGTCGGCAACCACATCGTATAGCCGTAGATGCCGGCCTGATAGCAGAAGTTGATCGCGATGAGCAGCCAGATCGTAGGGTGGCGCAGCAGTTCGCCGAACGATGCGGCCGCCGGCGTGCCGGCCGCGCGCTTGCGTTCCTGCTCGTCGCGCAGCGCATCGAGGATGTAGGCCTTCTCGCGCGGCGATACCCAGCGCGCGGTCTCCGGGCCGTCGTCGGCGAACAGCATCCAGACGACGAGACACAGCAGCGACAGTGCGCCCGCGCAGAAGAACAGGTGATGCCAGTCGTACGCGGCGAGGATGAAGCCGGACAGCGGCGCGGTGATCATGCCGGCGAGCGGCACGAACAGGATGACCATCGCATTCGCGCGGCCGCGTTCGCGATCGGGAAACCAGTGGCTGACCATCGTGAGCACGACGGGCAGCATCCCGCCCTCGGCCACGCCGAGCAGGAAGCGCAGCGCCAGCAACTGCCACGTGTGCGTGACGAGCCCGGTCAGCACCGACAGCACGGCCCAGCTCACGAGCGACCACGCGATGAACGCCTTGCCGCTGCCGAGTGCCGCGCGCCGGCCGCCGGGAATCTGCAGGAACAGGTAGCCGAAGAAGAAGATGCCGCCGGCGAGGCCGGCCATCGTCGCGTCCATGCCGAGATCGGCGTTCATCCCGCCGGGCATCGCGAACGCGATGTTCACGCGGTCCATGTAGGAAATGATGCAGGCGAGCAGCAGCGGTGGAATCACGCGCAGCCAGCGGCGGCGCGGGATGGCTTCGCCGGCGTCGTATGCCGGGGTCGCGGGGTTCAGCAGGTTCATGGTGTCTCCGTCCATCTGATGAGCGGCGGCGGCCTTCTGTCAGGCCGCCGTCACGCCGATGCGCAACGCACGCGCGTTGCGGGTACAAAAGCGATGTCTAGCGCCAGCCCGTTATTAGCGTGAACAGGCCCTAACGCCCCCAGCGCAGCACGATCGGGTCGAGCCGCCGCGCCGTATCGAGCAGGCCGGTACGCACCTGCGGATGCAACTCCGGCCACGGCGCGCGCGGCCGGTCGCACGCGATCACGCCGCCTTCCTTCATCAGCGCCTTCGCGGTGAGGAAGCCCGACTGGCGGTTCTCGTAGTTGATCAGCGGCAGCCAGCGCGCGTACGCGTCGCATGCATCGTCGCGGCGCCCGGCGAAATACGCGTCGGTGATCCGGCGAATGCCGTCCGGATAGCCGCCGCCCGTCATCGCGCCGGTCGCGCCGGCGTCGAGATCGGCGAGTAGCGTGATGCCTTCCTCGCCGTCCCACGGCCCCTCGATCGCATCGCCGCCGAGCGCGATCAGCTCGCGCAGCTTCGACGCGGCGCCGGCCGTCTCGATCTTGAAGTACGACACCGCGTCGATCTCGCGTGCGAGCGTCGCGAGCAGCGACGCCGGCAACGCAACGCCGCTCGCCGGCGCGTCCTGGATCATCAGCGGGATGTCGAGGCCGTCGGCGACTTCGCGGAAGTACGCGCGCACCTGGGCTTCGGGCACGCGGAACGTCGCGCCGTGGTACGGCGGCATCACCATCACCATCGCCGCGCCGAGCGCCTGGGCCTGCCGGTTGCGCGTCGCGCAGATCCGCGCGCTGAAGTGCGACGTCGTGACGATTACCGGCACGCGGCCGGCGACGTGTTCGAGCGTCGTGCGTGTGACGAGATCGCGTTCGTCGTCGCCGAGCGCGAATTGCTCGGAATAGTTCGCGTGGATGCAGAGGCCGTGCGAGCCGGCATCGATCATGAAATCGACGCAGCGGCGCTGGCCGTCGAGATCGAGCGCGCCGTGCGCATCGAAGATCGTCGGCACGACGGGAAAGACGCCCTGGTAGCGTGCGTTCATGGTCGGCCTCACTCGACGATGTCGAACTGGTCGAGGAATTCGGTCTTCAGCGTGAGGCCGAGGCCCGGCACGTCGTCGCGCAGTTGCAGGAAGCCGTTTTCGGCCACTGGCTCGCCGTCGAAGATGTAATAGAACAGCTCGTTGCCGACCTCGACGTCGAACATCGGGAAGTACTCGCTCATCGGCGACGCGAGCGTGCTCATCGTCAGGTGGTAGTTGTGCATCTGACCCGCATGCGGAATCACCGGCACGCTGTACGCCTCGCACAGCGCGTTGATCTTGTGCGCCATCGTGATCCCGCCGACGCGGTTCGTGTCGTACTGGACGACCGACACGGCCTTGCGGTCGAGCAGTTGCTTGAAGCCGTACAGCGAGAATTCGTGCTCGCCGCCGGAGATCGGGATGCGCGTCAGCCGGTTCAGCTCCGCGTAGCCGTCGAGGTCGTCGGCGATCACCGGTTCTTCCAGCCAGCGCGGCTGGTACTTCTCGAGCTTCGGCAGGATGCGCTTCGCATACTCGAGGTTCCAGCCCATGTAGCACTCGAGCATCAGGTCGTTGTCGTAGCCGATCACCTCGCGGATCGCCGCGACCGATTTCAGATTCTCGACCACGCCCTGCTGCCCGTGCGCGGGCCCGTAGCCGAAGCGCATCTTGAACGCGCGGAAGCCTTCCTTCAGGTACGTTTGCGCTTCTTCCTGCATCGCCTTCAGGTCGGTGCGATACAGCTTCGAGTAGTAGCAGGGAATCCTTTCCTTGGTACGGCCGCCGAGCAGCTTGAAGACCGGCTTGCCGACGCTCTTGCCGAGGATGTCCCAGATCGCGATGTCGACGGCCGAGATCGCCGCCATGCCGATGCCCTTGCGGCCCCATGCGTGGGTCGCGCGGTACATCCGCTGGTTCAGGTACTCGTAGTCCCACGGGTCCTGGCCGATCACGAGCGGCGCGAGGTACTGGTCGATGATGACCTTCGCGACGTGCGGCGCGAGCGCGACGTTGCCGAGGCCGACGATGCCGTCGTCGGTTTCGACTTCGACGACCGTCCACGCATGGAAGCGGAACGTGCTCATCGTTTCCTGCGGCGCGTACAGCAGGTCCATCGCATTCGAACAGAAGTTGCCCTGCGGCGGGACGGTCTTGCCTTTCCACTGGAATACGCGGGTGCGTACGGATCGGATCTTCATGAGGGTGTCTCCGGAATCGATGTTGTCGTGGGTAGAGGGCGTGCGAGCGTCACGCCGAAACGATCTGCGAACGCCGCGCGGCGCCCATTCGGCACGCAATCTGCAGCGCCTGCCAGGTCGCGCCGACGTCGGCCGTGCCGCGGCCCGCGATGTCGTATGCGGTGCCGTGCGCGGGCGTCGTGATCGGTACGGGCAGCCCGCCCTGCACGGTCACGCCGCGCGAGAAGCCGAGCAGCTTGATCGCGATCTGCCCCTGGTCGTGATACATCGTGACGATCGCCTGGTAGTCGCCGGCCTGCGCCTTCAGGAAGATCGTGTCGGCCGGGAACGGGCCGTGGAACGGCGCGTCGGTCGGCCAGTCGCGCGCCTGCAAGCGGCGCACGGCCGGCTCGATGATGTCGACTTCCTCGCGGCCGCAACTGCCGCCGTCGCCGCCGTGCGGGTTGAACGCGGCGATCGCCACCTTCGGCGCGGCGACGCCGTTCGCGAGCAGCGACCGGTAGATCAGCTCGGACGCCTGCTCGATCCGCTCGATGCTCAACTGGGCCGCCGCGTCCTTCAACGGAATATGCGACGAGATCCGCGCGGTCCACAGCTCGCCGAGCGTGTTGAATTCGCAGAAGTAGCCGGTCACGCCGAGCGCCTCGGCGAAGTGGTGCAGCTCGTCGTCGTGGCGCAGCCCGCCGAGCTTCATCGCGTACTTGTTCAGCGGCGCGAAGCAGATCGCGTCGATGTCGCCGGCCAGTGCGGCGTCGAGGCAGCGGTCGAGCACGGCGAGCGTCGAGCGGCCGCCGGCGGCACTCGCCTGGCCGACCGTGACCTGCGCGGGATCGACCGTGTCGACGGCGACGAACGCGGCGCGCGCGGCCGACGGCCGGTCGCGCGCGGCGGCCAGCGACGCGACGGGTTCGACGTCGACCTTGACGCCGGCGACACGCTGGCCGGCTTCCCACAGCCAGCGATCGCCGATCAGCACGAGGTTCGCGCGGGCGGTCGCGTCGGGGCGGGCGAGCAGTTTCGCGATCAGTTCGGCGCCGATACCGGCGGGGTCGCCGAGCGTCAGCGCGACGACGGGCAGGGCGGCGGCGGTCGAGGGGGTGGGCATGCGGTGTCTCCGGTGCGGCGCGCGGCCGTTGGTCTATGGGGTTGATGCTAGGTAGACGGAATGAGTCGGTAAATTGAAAACTCTTGATGAATCGATAACCTGGAGTAATCAAAAATGGGCTCGATCGACCGACGAGACTCGACCCCGCAACTGCTGAACCGGCTGCGCATGCGGCAGATCGCGCTGCTGCTGGCCGTGGACGAATGCTCGACGCTGCGTGCCGCGGCCGAGCAGATGGGCCTCACGCAACCGGCCGCGACGAAGATGCTGGCCGAACTGGAGAGCGCGCTCGGCCAGCGGCTGTTCGACCGCATCGGGCGCGGGCTCGTGCTGAATCCGGCCGGCGAGCGCGTGCTCGGCTATTTCCGCGGCATCCGCGGCAGCATGGAGGCACTGAACCGCGAGCTCGGCGAACTGCAGCTCGGCAGCGCGGGGCGGCTCGCGATCGGCAGCATCATGGCGGCGTCGCCGGGGCGGCTGACCGAGGCGCTGGTGCAGTTGAAGGCGCGTTATCCGCTGCTCGCAATCGACATCGCGGTGGATACGAGCGACCGGCTGATGCCGCAGCTTCGCGAAGGCGTGCTCGAAGTGGTGATCGGGCGCCACGTCGGGACCGACTGCGACTTCCGCGTGGTGGATGACGAGGCGCTTGCGATCATTGCGGGCCGCGACCATCCGCTCGCGGGCGCGGGGCCGGTCGAATTCGATGCGCTGCTCGATTACGCGTGGATCCTGCAGCCGGCCGGCAGCCCGGCGCGCGAGGTCGTCGAGCGCGAATTCCGCATGCGTCACCAGCCGATGCCGCGCGGGCTCGTCGAAACGGGCTCGATCCTGACGACGATGAACCTCGTCGACCGTTCGCACATGCTCGGCGTGATTCCGCTGACGGTCGCGCGGCGCAATGCCGAACACGGGCTCGTCGCGATCATCGATTTCGCGCTCGAACAGAAGCTGCCGTCGTACGGCAGCCTCGTGCGGCGCGATCGGCCGTTGAGCATTCCCGCGCAGCAGTTTCTCGCGCTGTTTCACCGGGACGGCGCGGGGGATGACGGCGATGCGTAATGGCGCGGTTTGTCAGCCGCGGCGGCCGAGCCAGCCGCGCCAGCCGCGCCAGCCGATTAGACCGATTAGACCGATCAAGCCGCACCAACCGCACCAACCGAACCAGCCGAGCAACCCTGGCAAGCCAAGCCACCACCACAGCGGAACGCGGTGAAGCGAGATGGCGACGCCGGCGAGGCGGCTGAGGCAGGCGAACCCGAAGTGAACCGCTTCAGCGCACCGACGGCGCAGCAGGCGCGTCGACGAGCGCCGGCATCGATTCGGACAGCGCGCGGTCCGGGCGAATCCGCAGCGCGGCGACGATGCCGATCAGCAGCATCGCGACCGAGCCGACGAACGGCACCGTCCAGCTGCCGGTGCGATCGACGAGATAGCCGAACAGGATCGGCGACAGGATTCCCGAGATCGCGGAACCGGCGTTCATCATCCCACTCGCGATGCCGGCATGGGTCGGCGCGATGTCGCTCGGCACGGCCCAGATCGGCCCGATCGTCAGTTCGAGGGACAGGAACGATCCCGACAGGCACAGCGCGACGCCGGCCGTCGAGTGCACGAACGCGAGCGGCAGCAAGCAGACGAGCGCGCCGACGAAGCTCGTGACGATCACGCTCTGGCGCGACAGCGCGAGGTTGCCGGTCTTTCGGTAGATCCGGTCGCAGAGCCAGCCGCCGAGCGTATCGCCGACCACGCCCGCGAAGAACACACCGGACGCGAACAACGCGGTCGATTTCACGTTCAGGCCCTGGCCGTTCAGGAAGAAGGTCGGCAACCACGTGAAGAACAGCCACGCGGTCCAGCCGTAGCAGAAGTAGACGAAGATGGTCGGCGCCATGCGTCGGAACAGCGGCCCCCACGGCGTCGGGCCGGACGGTGCGGCAGGGCGCGCGGTGCGCGTGCGGCCGTCGTCGTCGCCCGCCGGATGCTCGCGGAAGCCGACGATCCACCACGCGAGCCACACCAGCGTGACCGCGCCGATCACGAAGAACGCCGCGCGCCACGACAGCCACGTCATCAGCGCGGCGACGATCGGCGGCGTGACCGCGTTGCCGAGCCGGGAGAACGAATGGGTGAAGCCCTGCACGACGCCGCGCCGCTCGCGCGGGAACCAGTGCGTGACCGCTCGGGCCTGGGCCGGCAGCGTCGCGCCTTCGCCGATGCCGAGCAGCAGCCGCGCGGCGAACAGCAGCCCGAGACTGTGCACGAGCCCGGTCGTGAACGTGGCGACGACCCAGATCAGCCCGCAGCCGATCAACGTGATGCGCGCGCCGAACCGGTCGGCGATCCAGCCGCCGCCGATCTGGCAGATTGCATACGAATACGCGAACGCGGAGAATGCGACGCCGAGCTCGGTATTCGATAGCCCGAGTTCGGCCTTGATCGCGCCGGCGGCGGTCGCGAGATTGACGCGATCGACGTAGAGGATGAACGAAAGCGCGCACAGCAGCCACAATGTGTGGCGCCGTTGACGATGGTCGTTGGGCATCTGTCTCACTCCATGTTCGTGCGCGGCGTTGCGACGACGCTGCGTTCACGGGCGGGCCCAGCATCGCGCGGCGGCGAAGACACTGTCCAATGAATCTTTGGGATCAATCGATAACCCCAGGTGTTCATTCCGCTTTCAGCCGCACCGGGCGCATGGATGCAACGGACCCACAGGTGAAGCATTGACTGACGACGAACTTTCGCTCCGCCCGGAGAGCCGCTTCTGGCAGCTCGCGCCGGTGAAATGGTGGGTCCGCGGACACGGCCGCGACGGCTATTCGTTCCGTCTGCTGCTGTGCCCGCTCGCGATCGTGTTCGTGCTCGAATTCGTCTGCGTGATGGCCGGCGCGCTGTACACCAGCATCGCGGTCAGCGCGGCCGCGACGCTGTTCCTCGGTATCGCCGGGTTTTACGGTGCGCAGCGCGAATGGCTGATGACGTCCGAAACCGCCCGCGCGCTCGTGAAGGCCCGCATGAAAAAGGCGGCCGAGCGGCTCGCGTCGCTCGGTGTCGGTGCGACCGTGCTCGCGATCTTCGTCGCGGCGACGTCGCTGTCGCTCGTGATGTCGGGTCGGCCGGTGCTGGACAGCGTGTCGAAGGACGCGGTGTCGATCTTCATCGCGCTGGCGTTCCTGCCCGTGTACGTGTCCGGCGCGGTACGCAAGCTGGCGATCGCGCGGATCGAGGAGCTGGAGGCGTTGCGTAACGCGACCGTCGGCACGCGGCTGAAATTCGACCGCGCCGGCGCGGTGCGCACGGTGGTCGTGCAGGGCGCGGCCGGGACCGGGACGGTATCGGCGATGGAATACACGGTGCTCGGGTTCAGCCCGCCGCTCGACCAGGTCGGGCGCGAATCGCGCGCGTGAGGGTGTAGCGGCGTAACGGAGTAACGGCGCCAGGTTACGCCGGGAACCGCTCGCTTTCGGGCGCCGGCACGAGATCGTCGGGCCACTGCACCTCGAACCGCGTGCCGCCGGCGCCGGTCGGCACGCACAGCGCTGCGCCGCGATGCGCATGCGCGATCGCCGCGACGACGGCGAGCCCGAGGCCCGTGCCGCCGGGTTGCGACTCGTCGACGCGCCGGAACGCCTGGAACACGTGCGGCGCGAACTCGGCCGGGATACCGGGGCCGTCGTCCTCGACGCGCAGCCGGCACATGCCGTCTTCGATGCGGGTCTGGATCCGGATCGCGCCCGGCACCGCGTGGCGGCGTGCGTTTTCCAGCAACGCGAGCAACGCCTGGCGGATGCGCACCGGGTCGCAGCACATGCGCCGCGGGTCGAGATCGAGCACCGGATGCTGGCCGGCGGCCTGCAGCGCGTGCGCGAACACGTCGACCACGGCGCGCACCTCGGCGGCCAGGTCGGTGTCGCGGATCTCGATGCTCAGATGGCCGCTGTCGGCGAGGCTGACCACGCGCAGATCCTCGATCAGCCGCGTCAGCCCTTCGACCTGCACGAGCAGGCTGCGGTACAGCGCATCGCTCGGCGTGAACACACCTTCGGCGAGCCCCTGCAAGCGCCCGCGCAGCACGGTCACGGGCGTGCGCAGCTCGTGCGCGATCGCCGCGTTCCAGAAGGTTTGCTCGTCGGTCACGCGCTGCAGTTCGCTTGCGAGCGCGTTGAAGTTGTCGGCGAGCAGCGCCGCTTCCTTCAACGAACGATCGCCGGCGACCGCGCGCGCCCCGAGATCGCCCCGCGCGACGCGGCGGATGCTGTCCGTGACCGAATTCAGCGGCACGAGGATGCGGCGCGACAGGTTGATCGCAACGATGACCGCGATCAACAGGCCGACCAGCGTGGTCGAGATGATCCACACCCACTCCGGCCCGCTCGGAAGCCAGCTCACCGCCTGGAAAGATTGCGGCGAGTACTGGTACAGCAGGTAGTAGAACGCATAGGCCGTCACGACGATCAGCACCGTGATGCCGAAGGCGATCGCGCCCATCGTCAGCGCGATCTGGCGGCTCAGGCCATCGAGTCTCACTCGCCGCTCCACAGTTTGTAGCCGACGCCGCGCACGCTGGCCGGCACGCCCGCAACGCCGAGATCGTCGAGTTTCTTGCGCAGCTTGCTGACGTGGCTGTCGACCGTGCGTTCCAGCGCGTCGCCTTCCGGCAGGCAGGTCGCCATCAGCTCGGCGCGGCTGAACACGCGGCGCGGTGCACGCGCGAGCTGCGCGAGCAGCTTGAATTCGGTGAGCGTGAGCACGAGCGTGTGGCGCGCGCCGTCGACTTCGACCGTCGCTTCGTGGTGCTCGAGATCGATCTCGAACGGTGCGGCGCGCAGCACGCGCTGCTCTTCCTGGCGCGAGCCGGCCATCGACCGGCGCAGCACGGCCTGCGCCCGCGCGACGACTTCGGCGGGGTTGAACGGCTTGACCACGTAGTCGTCGGCGCCGATCCGCAGCCCGGTCAGCTTGTCGATGTCCTGGTCGAGCGCGGTCAGCATGATGACCGGCGTGTCGCCGCGATGGCGAATCTCGGCGAGCACCTTCCAGCCGTCGACGTGCGGCATCTGCACGTCGAGCAGCACGAGGTCGGGCTTCAGCGACAGGTGGAGTTCGAGCGCGCGGCGGCCGTCGGCGGCGTGCACGGTGCGCAGGCCGTTGCGCGCGAAATAGGCGGTCAGGATCTCGGCGATCTCGGGTTCGTCCTCGGCGATGAGGACGAGCGCTTGCGCGCCTTGGCCGGCGCCGGGAGATGAAGAAAATTCGGGCATGGCCACTCGTTCGGATTCAGCGGGGTTCCATCGAATCGCCATACTACCGTACGGCCCGCGCAACCGAACGCAGACGCGCGGGCCGCACCGGTCGCCATCGCGTGCGCGGTCTTTCCCCGACCTGTCGGGCGCGCTGCAACGCCCCGCCCGACCGGGGAATACCCTGTCTTTTTTTTCGATCCTGTTTTATGTATCATGACCTATCTTTTGCAACATGTACTAATTCGGGGCGCCGGAAAATCCTTATCGGTACAGGGTGGTACGGCGCGTGTACAGACCGGAATGCGAACCGGATTCGCGTGCCTCGTGCGGGGCAGGCGCGCCGGCGGCAGGTGAAGCGGATCGGGATCGCATCCCGTCGTCAGATTCCGCGCGAGCGAAGGCAGCACGCCGCAAGGGCGGCCGCCGTTCGCGCCCATTGCAGGCGTCATTCACAGATCATGTCCAGGAAGTCATCCATCAGCGGGGCGGCCGACCCGGAGCGCAGGCAGTGGCTCAAGGTCGCGGGCGCGTCGGTCGCGGCGGGCGGTCTTGCCCTCGGAGCCGCACGGGCGAAGGCCGATGCGGCGCCGGCCGCCGGCCATGAAGGCGACGTGCTCGACGTCGCGATCGTCGGCGCCGGGCTGGCCGGCCTGACGGCCGCGCGCGACCTGCGCTACGCGGGCTGCGAATCCTTCGTCGTGCTCGAGGCGCGCGACCGCGTGGGCGGCCGCACGCTGAACTACGACGTGGGCGGCGGCCACGTGACCGAAGTCGGCGGCCAGTGGATCGGCCCGGGCCAGACGGCGGTCGCCGATCTCGCCCGCGAGCTGGAGGTCGGCACGTTCCCGAGCTACTACGCGGGCAAGACGGTGATTCTCGGCGGCGACGGGCGCGCCGAGATCGACCTGGAGGGCACGTTCGGCACCGACGAGGCCGTCGCGGCGAAGCTGAGCCGATTGTCGCGCGACGTGCCGTCCGGTGCGCCGTGGACGTCGCCGAAGGCCGGCGAACTCGACCGGCTGTCGGTCGGCGACTGGCTCGCGACGCAGGGCATCAAGGCGGAAGACCGGATGGGCTGGAACGCGTCGATCTCGCTGTCGGGCGGCGTCGCGCCGGCGAAGATGGGGCTGCTGCACTTCCTGTCGATGATCAACTCCGCCGATTGCGACTACGCGCAGCTCGACTCGATCAAGCACAGCGCGCAGGAAACCCGCTTCGTCGGCGGCTCGCAGCTCCTCAGCATCCGGATGGCGCAGCAGCTGGGCGACAAGGTGCGGCTGTCGTCGCCGGTGCGGCGGATCGTCGGCTGGGATCGCGACGTCGTCACGTTGCAGACCGATCGCGGCACGGTGCGCGCGAAAAAGGTCGTGATGGCGCTGCATCCGGCGCTCTGCCACCAGGTGCAGTTCGACCCGCCGCTGCCTGACAAGCGCATCGCGTTGCAACGCGCGTGGCCGGCCCATTCGCCGGCGCGCAAGACGGCGATGGTCTACCGTCGCCCGTTCTGGCGCGACAAGGGCTTGAACGGTCACATCTTCCAGACCGACGGGCCGGTGTTCTGGGCTTACGACAATTCGCCGCCGGGCGGCGAGATCGGCGTGATCAACGCGTTCGTCCGGAATGCGCTGGTGCCGTCGGACCCGCAGGCCGCGAAGCAGATGCACATGGATCTCTATGCGCAGGCGTGGGGCGACGAAGCGCGCGCGCCGGTGTCGTATCACGATCGCGACTGGGGGCTCGCCGACCCGTGGACGCTCACGTGCGTGTCGGCGATTCCGCCCGGCTTCTGGAGCGCGCACGGCGACGCGCTGCGCGCGCCGTGCGGCAACCTGATCTGGTCGGGCACCGAGACCGCGAACATCTGGGCCGGCTACATGGACGGCGCCGTGCGTTCCGGTCACCAAAGCGCGCTTCAGGCGCTCAATGCGCTGCGTCGTGCTTAGGAGAGCGAAGATGAAGAAACGCATGCTGCTGGTCGCGGCGCTCGTGGTGATCGGCGCGGCGCTGGCGCTCTACGGCCCGACGCTGCTCGGCTTCTATCGCCTGCAGCACCATATCGATACGGCCGCGCAAGCCGATGACGCCGACGGCGGCCCGTGGCCGCGCGTGACCGACGCGTGCATGGGCTGCCACGGCGTGAAGGGCACGTCGCTCAGCCAGGCGTATCCGAGTCTCGCCGGCCAGCCTGCGCAATACGTGGCCGCGCAGCTTCGCGCATTTGCGGGCGGCCAGCGCACGAACCCGACGATGGACCCGCTCGCGATGACGATGAGCGAAGCCGAGATCACCCGCCTGGCCGGTTATTACGCGAAGCAGGCGCCGCTGGACAACCGCTATTTCAAGCCGGATGCACGACTGCGCACGAAGGGCGAGCAGCTGGTGACGGGCGGGGCATGCGCGGCCTGCCACGGCGCACGGCTGACCGGGCAGGCGCAATTCCCGCGTCTGGCCGGGCAGGGCTACGATTATCTGCTCGCGCAGCTCGATGCATTCGCGACGGGTTCGCGCAGCGAGGCGACCGGCACGATGCAGCGCGTCGCGCAGGCGATGTCGGCGGATGACCGCGCGGCGGTCGCAGCCTATCTGGCAAGCCTCAGCCCCGCGAGGCAGTGAATCAACGGAAGCAACCGACCTCGGGAGTTCGAATCATGGATCACAGATCACTTGTCCTTTGTCTTTCCAGCGCGACGCTTGCGATGACGACCGGCGTCTATGGCTTCAAGTTCGTGCGCAAGCGCAACTTCCTGATCGGCATCGAGTGGTGGATCGTGACGATCTCCGCGTCCAATGCCGTGATCTTCTTCGCGACTGAATCGCCGGTGTCGTACTTCATTTCGCACTTTCTCGACGCGTTCTCGCGTGGGTTCGGGATGCCGGTGATCGCGGTCGCCGGCCTGATGGCCGTCACGCACGGCTACCGGCCGTCGATGCGACAGGACGTGACGCTGTTCGTGCTCGCGACGCTCGGGACGGTCGCGCTCGTGGCCGGCGTGTTGCAGCACGCGCTGCCGTACTTCTACGTGGCGATGTGGACGTTGATGTCGATCTATCTTGCCGGTTTCGTGTGGCGGCTCGTGCGTGCCGGCCACGCGCTCCATGCGCTGACGACGACGCTCGCGCTCGTCGCCTCGCAGGCGATCGCGTGCATCTACGATTTCTACAAGATCCCGGGCGAGGAAACCAACGTCGTGTTCAATTTCTATGTACTGGCGCTGCTGACCTGGTCGTACCTCACCGTCGCGCTCTATTACGCATATTGCGCACTGGAGCGAGACACCGGGCGCAGCAGTGCGAACGCGAGCGTCTTGTCGTATCCGAAATGAGTAGCTGTACTGAGGAAGTGGAAGCGGCTCGCGCCGGTTGCCGGTCCGGCTGCGGTGAACGCGGAGCGCGCGGATGGACCGGGTTCGCCTGACCCGCGCCGAGCGGCGCGATGCGACGCGTGAACGCCTGATCGACGCCGCGCGAGTGATCTTCGCGGAGAAAGGCTATGCGGCCGCGAGCGTGGAAGACATTGCTGCGGCGGCCGGACACACGCGTGGCGCGTTCTACTCGAACTTCCGCGGCAAGGCCGACGTGCTGTTCGAGTTGCTGGGGCGCGATCAGGACGAGGCTGCGGCGGCATTGCAGCGGATCGTCGGCGCGCACGACCCGGACGACGATGCGCAGCGCGCGATGCTTGCGTACTGGCGAAGGGGCACGACGCAGCCTGCATCGCGCCTGATGTGGCTCGACGCGCAGCTTCAGGCGGCGCGCGATCCGCAGTTCCGTGCGCGGTTCGGCGCGTTGCTGCACGACCGGCGCGCGCTCGCGGCCGCGTGCATCGACGCGTATGCGGCGCGGGTCGGTGTATCGCTGCCGTTGCCCACGCAGGTGCTGGCGCTCGGCCTGACCGCGCTGTGCGACGGCATGCACTCGCACGGTGCGGCCGAAGCACGCCCTACCGACGACACGCTGGCCGACACGGTACTGGTCGGCTTCATCACGCACACGGTGTTCGACCGCGTGCGCGGTTGAAGGCGCGAAGACGCGGCGGCCGCACGTTGTCGTGCGCCTGTATGAAGGCCGAAAGCCGATTGTCATACCGGGCCGGCGGCGGGCGGCCACAGACGTTCGATCATGCAGACGAAACAGGGAATACCCCGTCTTTTTCTTTTAATTATTTTTGTCATGATGACCTAACATAGTCATCATGTTCTACTGATGTGCCGGCGGTGAAGACGAGCTGCCGGTTGTGGCTGAACGAATCGGGAGATAGACGATGGATGCAATGAAGCGAAAGGCGTTCTTCGAGGACGGAGCCGTGCTCATCGAAGGGGTGCTCAACGACGAACAACTCGCGCAATGCCGCGCGGTGTTCGACTGGGGAATGGAGAATCCGGGCCCGATGGCGACGACGCTGCTCGACGGCACCGAATACAAGTCGCACAACGACAACGCGAACCCGTATGCGAAGGAGCGGCTCGACGCGCTGGTCGGCACGCTGCCGTTCGGGCAGTTGTTCGCCGACCTGTGGGGCTCGAAGCACGTGTGGTACTTCGCCGAGGAGCTGTTCATGAAGGCCGGCGGCAAGAGCGCACGCTCGCCGTGGCACCAGGACACGTCGTACCTGCCGTGGCAGGGGATGCATTTCGGCAACGCGTGGATCAGCTTCGAACACGTACCGAAGCGCAATGCGCTGGAGATCGTGCGCGGCTCGCACCACGGCGTGCGGCATGACGGCACGACGTTCCAGAACGCCGAGGATCCGACCGACCCGTTGCATGGCGGCGACGTGTGGCCGCGCCTGCCGAACATCGAGGCCGAGCGTCGCGCAGCGCCGGATGCGTACGACATCCTGTCGTGGGAAACGAAGCCGGGCGACGTGCTGCTGCTCCATCCGGGCGTGTTGCACGGCGGCGGCGCGGTCGATGCGGATTTCCCCGATCGCCATACGCTCGTGCTGCGCTTTTTCGGCGACAACGCGGTGTTCAGCCCGCTGCCCGACGAAAGCCGCTCAGGATTCACGCCGGCCGGCGTGCTGTTCGTCGAGGAACTCGCCGGGCTGAAGGCCGGCGATCCGTTCCGCGCGCCGTGTTTCCGTCAACTCGTCTGAACCGGGAGAATTCGTCATGACAGCAACTCCGAAGCGGCAATCGATCGTGCCGGCTGCATTCCAGCCGTGGTACGACGCGTACCACTTCTCGCCGGCGACGCGCGTCGGCGACACGATCTGGGTGTCGGGCCAGGTCGGCCTCGACGCGCAGATGCAGCCGGCCGACGGCGTGCAGGCACAGGCACGGATCGCGTTCGAGTGCCTGAAGGCGATCCTCGAGGAAGCCGGCGCGAGCCTCGCCGATGTCGTCGAGCTCACGACGTTCCACACGGATCTGCAACGCGAGACCGAAGGCTTCGCGGCGGTCAAGGACGTGTATTTCCCCGACCGTTACCCGTCATGGACGGCGGTCGGTGTCACGCAACTGGCGCTGCCGGGGCTGTGCGTCGAGATTCGCGCGGTGGCGGTGGCCGGCTCCGGCAAGGGCTGACGGAAGGCACGAGGGTTTTTCGCAGGATTCGCGTTCCATATGAATCGCAGTCCTGAAAAAAGAAACGGGATAGCAGTCGAATGGCACGCGGCCCGCCGGAACCCCGGCCGGCCACGATCAGGGCGCGACGTCATCGTCGATTGACGGCGACGATCGAAACAAACGCGTTTCGTCCGGAATGGGCGAGCGAAGGCGGAGCAGGAAGGAGAACCATGATGAAGAAGCATCGTTTCTGGACCACGTCCGCGATCGCGGCCGCTGCATGTGTCGCGATCGGCACCGCCGTCGCGGCGGACGACCTGACGCCGGCCGGCGCCGACCGCTCGGCAAGCAAGGACGGCGCGGTGCCGACTTATGCGGGCAAGCAGTCGCCCGACGCCGGCTGGGAGTGGGGCAAGGTGCGCGGCGATTTCTGGAAGCATCGCAACGAGAAGCCGCTCTATTCGATCGACGCGGCGAACGTCGACAAGTATGCGGACAAGCTGTCGCCCGGCCAGGTCGCGCTGATCAAGCAGAAGAAGGGCTACCGGATGGACGTCTACCCGTCCCACCGCGAATGCCAGTTGCCGGATGCCGCCGAGCAGAACTCGAAGGCGAACCTCACGGCCGCGAAGCTGGATGCGAGCGGCGAGAACCTCGCCGCGGCCGCGTTGCCGGGCGTGCCGTTCCCGCAACCGAAGAGCGGCATCGAAGCGATCCTGAACTACGAGATGCGTTATCGCGGCGAAGGCGTCGAATGGGCGCAGGTCGCCACGAGCATTTCGCCGCGCCCCGGCAGCAGCGAATGGATCGACGCGGTCGGTCCGCAGACGTTCTACTTCCCGTCGGCCAAGCTCGGCAAGACCTCGCCGCAGGACGTCGACCAGTTGAGCGCCGCCGTCTACTTCCAGATGAACTCGCCGGCCGCGCTGGCCGGGCAGGCCTTCGTCCAGCGGCAGTACTTCAACAAGGACTCGGAAACCTACTACTACTTCCCGGGCCAGCGCCGCGTGCGACGCATGCCGGCCTATACGCACGACGCGCCGTTGATCGGCTTCGAGAACCAGTACCTGATCGACGAGGCCAACATGATCAACGGCTCGCTCGACCGGTTCAACTGGAAGCTGGTCGGCAAGAAGGAAATGCTGGTCCCGTACAACGCGTTCGGCATGTACCGGTTCAAGAGCAAGCTGCACGACGTCGCGACGCCCGACGGCCTCGCTGCGGCGAACCGTCGCTACGAGACGCATCGCGTGTGGGTCGTCGAGGCGACGCTGAAGCCGAGCGCGCGACACGTCGCGTCGAAGAAGGTGTTCTATCTCGACGAAGACAGCTGGCTCGCGCTCGTCGGTGAGGACTACGACGCGCAGGGCAAGCTGTGGAAGGTGCGGGAAAGCTACCCGATTCCGGTATGGGAACTCGGCGGCACCTGCGACAACGAACCGCTCGCGCAGTACGACATGATCAACGGCCGCTACGTATTCGATGCGTCGTCGATTGGCCAGGGCAAGGACATTCGCTGGTTCGGTCAGGCCGACGATCCGCGCTTCAAGCAGGATTTCTACACCGCGGAATCGCTGCGCTCGGTCAGCGAACGTTGACGGCGACCGGCTGACGGACACAAGGACCGGCGCGCGCAACGATCGTGCGCCGGCATCGGACAGGGGCGGAGGTGGATCATGGAACCGGCAAGGTTATTCAGGAATGCTACCGTATTGGTGGCGATGGCGGGCGCCGCGACGTCGAGCGCGTACGCGTATGACTTCACGTTGAACGGCGGGGCCCTGCAGGGCTCGTGGGTGTCGAACCTGACGGCCGGCGCCGGTATTCGCACCAAAAACCCGAGTTGCTCGCTCACCGGCGACCCGAACGCCTTCGGCTGCGGCGCGGCCGCGAACACCAACCAGTGGGGCTATGCGGACAACGGCGATCTGAACTACCGCAGGGGCCAGCCGTTCAGCACCTACATCAGCGCGACCAGCGAGCTGCTGCTGAAGATGCCGAGCGAAGGGTTGAAGTTCATGGTGCGCGGCACCGGCATGTACGACTTCATGGCGAAGAACACGAACCGCACGCCGTTGTCGAGCACGGCCGCCGCGCAGGTCGTCTACAACGCGCAGCTGCTCGACCTGTGGGCGCAGAAGGATTTCACGATCGGCGGGCGCAACGCGCACGTGCGGCTCGGCAACCAGGTGATCAACTGGGGCGAGAGCATGTTCGCGCAGAGCGGCATCAACGCGACGAACTCCATCGACACGCAAAAGCTGCTGATTCCCGGCTCGCAGCTCAAGCAGGCGCTGCTGCCCGCGCCGATGGTGAGCCTGGCGGCCGACCTGTCGCACGGGTTCAGCACCGAGGCGTACTACCAGTTCCAGTGGAACGGTAACCGCTATCCGCCGGTCGGCTCGTACTGGTCGGTGACGAACGGTTTCGGCCGCGGCGCGGAGCCGTTCACGATCAACACGAATAACCTGAACGTGATTGGCCCGAGCGCCGGCACGATCGCGAACGCGATCGGCGGTTCAGGGGCGGCCGGCAACCAGGACACGCTCAATGCGATCAAGAACGGGCTCGTGAACGGCACCTACGCGGGCCCGCCGTTCAACGACATCGGCCTGCCGAGCACGACGAACCTGCCGGCGAAATACCGGCCGCAGTTCGGCGTGAAGTTCAACTATTCGCCGCGCTCGTTCGACGCGAACTTCGCGTTCTACTACCTGAACTACACCGACAAGTC
Organism: Burkholderia sp. E168m22; assembly: GCF_001319805.1. NCBI lineage: Bacteria > Pseudomonadati > Pseudomonadota > Betaproteobacteria > Burkholderiales > Burkholderiaceae > Burkholderia > Burkholderia sp. E168m22. Next base: position 127,533 of record NZ_BBSK01000112.1, on the reverse strand, counting down.
GCCGGTGCTCGCGTCGCTCGCGAATGGCACCGAGCAATGGTCGTATCTCGGCCGGCGCCAGTTGTTCGGCGTCAGCGCGAACTTCGGCGTCGGCCCGTGGGCGATCGGCACCGAACTGTCGTACCGGCCGCGCGATGCGGTCGCGCTGTCGAGCTGCTACGGCGCGGGCGGCCCGCTCGACCTGAACACGAACGGCGTGGCCGGCGTGGACTGCCCGCAATGGGTCGACAAGAAGAAGTTCCAGTACGACATCAACGGGCTGCTCGCGCTCACGCGCAGCGAGTACCCGTTCCTGAAGATGCTCGGCGCCGATTCGGCCGCGCTGACCTGGGAACTGACGTGGATCTACTACCCCGGGCTGAGCCCGAGCGGCGTGACGCGCACGGTTGGCGGGCAGACCGTCACGCAGGTGCCGCAGGCCGGCTACCTGCCGTGGCTGAACAACGGCTCGGCGGCCGGCTATCCGATCGGGATGGGCCAGGGCACGTCGAGCTCGGTGGGCGCGACGATCGACTTCAACTGGACCTACGACGGCTCGCTGATTCCCGGCTGGCAGGTCACGCCGGGCGTGACGTTCAGCACCGGCCTGTACGGCTACACGCCGACCTTCACCGCGAACTACATGCAGGGTGCGAAGTCGCTGAACGTCTACGTGCTGTTCAACCAGAACCCGCCGAACTGGCAGGCCGGCATCAACTTCACTTCGTTCTGGGGCGGCCACAACACGGTGGGCCAGCCCTATGCGGACCGCAATTTCGTCGGCTTGTTCGTCACGCGGAATTTCTGACGGCGGCGATCGGCAAGTAGCAGGTGGCGCAGGCCGCCGCAATACATGAAGGGGTAACGTCGTGCTCAATCGTCTGGTCAGTCGCCTGGAAAGGCTCTTCTTCGGTCATCGCGCGATCGTGCTCGCGGCGATCGCGTTGTTCACCGTCGCGATGGCCGTGTTCGCCGTGCAACTGCGCATGGATGCCGGCTTCGACAAGCAGATGCCGATCGGGCACGAGTACATCCGCACGTTCCAGCAGTATCGCAACGACCTGCTCGGCGCGAACCGGATCACGGTGGTGGTGCGCGCGAAGCACGGCTCGATCTGGTCGAAGCAGGGGCTGACGCGGCTATACGACGTCACGCAGGCCGTCACGTACCTGCCGAACGTCGACCGGATCGGCGTGCGCTCGTTGTGGACGCCGAACGCGTTCGTCAACGAAGTGACCGACGAAGGGTTTCGCGCGGAGCCGATCATTCCGGGCACCATCACGCCGGACCAGCTGACGCCGGACCGCGTGCAGGGCATTCGCCGCGCGACCACGCTCGGCGGCTACGTCGGCACGCTCGTGTCGCACGGCGAGGACAGCGCGATGATCACGGCCGAGCTGAACGAGCGCGACAGCGCCGGCAAGGTGCTCGACTACGTGGCGTTCAATCACCTGCTCGAGGAGAAGATCCGCAAGCCGTTCGAGGATGCCGGCTACGAGATCCAGATCATCGGCTTCGCGAAGCAGATTGGCGACATCGCCGACGGCGCGACGGCCGTGCTCGGCTTCTGCGCGGTCGCGCTGTTGCTGACCACGCTCGCGGTGTACTGGTACTGCCATTCGGTGCGCTTCACGGTGCTGCTGGTCGCGTGTTCGCTCACGTCGCTCGTGTGGCAGTTCGGCACGCTGAAGCTGCTCGGCTTCGGCCTCGATCCGCTCGCGGTGCTCGTGCCGTTCCTCGTGTTCGCGATCGGCGTGTCGCACGGCGTGCAGCAGGTGAACTTCATCGTCCGCGAGATCGCGCACGGGCAGAGTTCGTTCGATGCGGCGCGCCACAGCTTCAGCGGCCTGCTGATCCCCGGCGTGCTCGCGCTGATCACCGCGTTCGTGTCGTTCATCACGCTGTTGCTGATCCCGATCCCGATGGTGCGCGAGCTGGCGATCACCGCGTCGCTCGGCGTCGCGTACAAGATCGTGACGAACCTGATCCTGCTGCCCGTCGCGGCATCGTGCTTCAACTTCACGAAAACCTATGCGGACGCTTCGCTGAAGCGCGCGCAGCAGCGTGCGAAGCCGCTGCGCGTGCTCGCCCGCGTGGCGGAGCCGAAGTACGCGGGCATCACGGTCGCGCTGACGGTGGCGATCTTCGCCCTCGCCGCATGGCAAAGCCGCGATCGCGTGATCGGCACGCTGCAGCCGGGCGCGCCGGAACTGCGCGCGGACGCGCGCTTCAATCGCGATGCGACGTCGATCGCCGGCAACTACGACATGGGCCTCGACTGGCTGACGGTGGCGATCGAATCGACCGGCAAGGCATGCGACAACCCGGCGGTCGGGCTGTACGAGGACGACTTCTCGGCCGCGATGAAGACCGAGCCGGGCGTCGTGTCGGTGCAGTCGTACTCGGCGATGCTGCGCGCGTACAACCAGGGCTACAACGAGGATTTCCCGAAGATGAACGTCGTGCCGATCGCCGCCGAGAACTACGGCGCGGTGTCGGTCGACGTGTCGCGCCTGAAGGGCTTCATGAGCCGCGACTGCGGGATGACGGCCGTGCACCTGTTCCTGACCGACCACAAGGCGACGACGATCAACCGCATCCTCGACGACGTGAAGCAGTACCGCGCGTCGCATCCGTTCCCCGGCATCACGGTGCGGCTGGCCGCCGGCAACGCGGGCGTGCTCGCCGCGACCAACGACGAGGTCGAGAAGAGCGAGCTGCCGATGATGCTCTACGTGTATGCGGCGATCCTGGTGCTCGTGTTCCTCGCCTACCGCGACTGGCGCGCGATGCTCGCCTGTTGCGTGCCGCTGTCGGTCGCGACCTTCATCGGCTACTGGTTCATGAAGGAGCTGCAGATCGGGCTGACCGTCGCGACGTTGCCGGTGATGGTGCTGGCCGTCGGCATCGGCGTCGATTACGCGTTCTACATCTACAACCGGCTGCAGGTGCATCTCGCCGGCGGGCAGGACATCGTGAAGGCCGTGCAGTACGCGATGCTCGAAGTGGGCGTGGCCACGATCTTCACCGCGATCACGCTGGCGATCGGCGTGGCGACGTGGAGCTTCTCGGCGCTCAAGTTCCAGGCGGACATGGGCAAGCTGCTCGCGTTCATGTTCATCGTGAACCTGGTGATGGCGATGACCGCGCTGCCCGCGCTCGCGTCGCTGCTCGAACGCTGGTTCCCGCGCCGCAAGCCGGCTCGCGCGCCGGGCCTGTTCAGTCACTGAAGTTGACGCACATCCCGACGGAGATCCAGTCATGGTCAAGACCTTCGCTGTTTGCGGCGCACTTTGCCTCGTGGCGGCCGCCTTCGCACGCTTTCATGAAACGGTCGCGCAGCAGCCCGCGCCGGTCCACGCGTTCGCGACCGACGTGAAACGCGTCAGTGTGCGCCACACCGCGGTCGACGCAGCGGCGGTGACCCCTTCGTCGAGCGACGGCGACGCCGGGCGTCAGACGGCGGCCGCGCAGGCTGTCGACAAGCCGCCCGTCGTCGTGCTCGGCGTCGCGCATGCCGGCTGGTCGGTGCTGTTCAGCCACTGATACCCGCGCACACCCACTACGGAGGTTCATCGATGATCAAGACGCTCGTTGCCGGTACCGCGCTCTGTGCCGCCGTGGCGGCCTTCGCGCAACCGCAGGATGGAACGGTGGCGGCCTGGGCCGCGAAGCCCGCGCATGCGTGGGCCGCGCCGACGCACCGGATGCTGATGGATGCGGCGCATGCCGGAGCGCGGATCGTCGCGGTCGGCGAGCACGGCATCGTGCTGCTGTCCGACGACGACGGCAGGACCTGGCGGCAGGCGCGGCGCGTGCCGGTGTCCGCGACGCTGTCGGCCGTGTCGTTCGCGGATGCGAAGCACGGCTGGGCAGTCGGCCAGTGGGGCGCGATTCTCGCGACCGACGACGGCGGCGACACATGGGTCACGCAGCGGCTCGATACGTCGGTCGATCAGCCGCTGTTCTCGGTGCTGTTCACGAATGCGCGGGACGGGATTGCCGTCGGCCTGTGGTCGCTGATGCTGCAGACGCACGACGGCGGCAAGACATGGGCGCGCACGACGCTGCCGAAGCCGCCGGGCGGCGGCAAGGCCGACCGCAATCTCTATCACGTGTTTGCCGACCCCGCCCATGCGCTCTACGTCGTGTCCGAACAGGGGATGGTGCTCAAGTCGGCCGACGGTGGCGCGAACTGGGTCTATCTGCCGACGGGCGGCAAGGGCACGTTGTGGTCGGGCGTCGCGATGCCGGACGGCCGGATCGTGGTCGGCGGGCTGCTCGGCAGCCTGTTCGAGAGCCGCGACGGCGGCGCGACGTGGGCGGCGCTGCAGACCGGCACGCGCAGCTCGATCACCGATCTCGTCGCGACCGGCGGCGGGCTGACCGGCGTCGGGCTGGACGGCCTCGTGCTGACGCAGCGCGTGGCCGGCGGCCCGTTCGACGTCGCGCAGCGCGCGGATCGGGCGACGCTCACCGCCGCGCTGATCGACGCGCGCGGCAAGCCGGTGCTGTTTTCGCAGGACGGCGTGCTGGCCGCGCCGTGAGTTGAATCTGGTCGAGAAAAACGAGGAAGCATGGAGCACCCGAAATGAAGCCCAAGCACAAGCCGGACATGCGGGCCCGGCGTCAGATATTGCGCGTCGCGGCCGCGGGCGCCGCGTCGCTCGCTACCGGCGACGTGTCGTTCGCGGAAGGCGCGGCGCCGGCAGCCGCCGATCGCGGCGTGTTCGATGTCGTCATCATCGGCGCCGGGCTCGCGGGGCTGACCGCCGCGCGCGACCTGCAGCGCGCCGGATGCGAATCGTTCGTCGTCGTCGAGGCGCGCGATCGCGTCGGCGGGCGGACCTACAACCACGATCTCGGGCACGGCGTGGTGTCCGAAGCCGGCGGCCAGTGGATCGGCCCGGGGCAGACGGCGATCGCCGACCTCGCCCGCGAACTCGGCGTCGATACGTTCCCGACCTATTACGCGGGCAAGACCGTCGTGCTGGCCGGCGACGCGCGCGTCGCCCAGGATTTCCACGGCGGATCGGGCGGCGACGACGCGCTCGGCGCGAAGCTCGGTGCGCTCGCCCGCGGCGTGCCGTCGCGCGAACCGTGGACCGCGCAGCACGCGGCGGAGCTCGACACGCTGACCTACGGCGACTGGCTGCGCAAGCAGGGCGTGACGTACGAAGACGGCTACTTCCTCGGCCTCGCGGCGAAGCTGTCGCTCGGCGGCGCACCGGCCCAGCTCGGGCTGCTGCACTACCTGTCGATGATCAACAGCGCCGATTGCGACTACGCGAAGCTCGAATCGACCAAGGGCGGCGCACAGGAAACGCGTTTCGTCGGCGGCTCGCAGGTGTTGAGCATGCGGATGGCGAGCGAACTCGGCGCGTCGAAGGTGCAACTGTCCTGCCCGGTGCGCAAGATCTCGGGCTGGGATCGCGACGTGGTCGACGTGCAGACCGATCGCGGCGTGCTGCGCGCGCGACGGGTGATCGTCGCGCTCAATCCGGCGCTGTGCCAGCAGATCGTGTTCGATCCGCCGCTGCCGGACGGCCGCGCGCAGTTGCAGCGGAACTGGCCGGCGAACGCGCCGATGCGCAAGACGGTGCACGTGTACGACCGGCCGTTCTGGCGCGACGACGGCTACAACGGACAGATCTTCGAGGTCGGCGGCCCGGTGTTCATGGCGTACGACAACTCGCCGCCGGACGGCTCGGTTGGCGTGCTCGCTGCGTTCGTCGCGCCGGGCGCGCTGCCGGCCGAGCCGAAGGCCGCCGAGCGGACGCTGTCGGCCATCTTTGCGCGCGCGCTCGGCGACAAGGCGCTGCATCCGACGCAGTTCCACGACTACGACTGGGGCCGCGTCGATCCGTGGACGCTGCAGTGCATCCACCCGTTGCCGCCCGGGTTCTGGACGAAATGGGGCAAGTTCCTGCGCCCGGAAGCCGGCCGGCTGATCTGGTCGGGCACCGAGACGGCCGACCTGTGGGCCGGCGCGATGGACGGCGCGGTGCGCTCCGGACACCGCGCGGCGTTGCAGGCGCTCGGCAAACTGGCCGGCCGCGGCCGGGAGGCCTGAATGAAACGAACCTGGATGATCGGCGCGGCGCTCGTGATCGCGGGCGTGGCGGCAGCCGGCACGCTGTACGGCCCCGACTTGATCGACGGCATGCGTTACCAGAAGGCGATGACCGCGATCGGCGAAGCCGACAAGGCCAACGGCGGCGCGTGGCCGCAGCCGCAGGAGACGTGCTTCTTCTGCCACGGCGTGCACGGGCAGTCGCAGAGCGCATGGTATCCGTCGCTGTCCGGCCAGCCGGCCACGTATATCGCCGCGCAACTGCGCGCGTTCGCCACGGACCAGCGCCGCAACGCGTACATGGGGCCGCTTTCGCGCGAACTCGACGACGCGAAGATCGCCGCGCTGGCGACCTACTTCGCGCGACAGGCGCCGGCGCGCAACGAGGCCGTGTCGGCCGACGCGGCGCTCGACAAGCGGGGAATGGCGCTCGTGGAGGCGCGAAGCTGCCGCGCGTGTCACGGCGCGGCGCTGACGGGCAAGGACCCGGCCCCGCGCCTCGCGGGCCAGGGGCAGCTTTACCTGGAAGCGCAACTGGCGGCGTTCCGCTCGGGCGAGCGGCACGATCCGACCGGGGCGATGAATGCGTTGGCCGCGACGTTGTCGGGCGACGATACGCGTGCGGTTGCGCACTATCTGGCCGGCCTGTCGCCGGACGGGGCGGCGAAGTGATGCGCGAAACGCGCCAGGCCCGGGAATACCCTGCCTTTTTCTTTACACTTTACTTTGTCATAGTGACCTAAGATTGGTAATGTGTTCTACAAAAGAACACGCCGGATACGAAGCAGCAGTACCCGACCTCGAACCGAACCGGTTCTCGACAATTCACGTTTCAGGAGACAAGCATGGCTAAGCACCCCGTCGTCGTTTATGGCGCAAGCGGTTACACCGGCATGTTGATCATGGACTGGCTGATCGACCAGAACATCCCGTTCACGGCGGTCGCGCGCAATGCGGCCCGCGCGAAGGAAATGATGGCGCAGCGCGTCGTGCGGCTCGAATCCGCGCAATACGAAATCATCGAGGCGGAGCACGACGTCGATGCGCTCGTGAAGGCTTTCCGCGGGGCGAAAGTGGTGTGCAACACTGTCGGACCGTTCTCGAGCTTCGGGCTCGTCGGCGTCGAGGCCGCGCTGAAGGCCGGCTGTCACCATCTCGATACGACCGGCGAACAGTCGTATATCCGTGCGGTGCGCGACGAATTCGGCGAGCAGTATCGCCAGGCCGGCCTGCTGGTGTCGTCGTCGAACGCGTACATGTACACGTTCGCCGAGATCGCCGCCGAGCTCGCGCTCGAAACGCCGGGCATCGATGCGCTGGAGACGGCCACGCTGACCCGCGGCCCGCGCGGCGCGGCCGGCGTGAGCATCGGCTCGACCGCGACGATCTTCGACGGCGCGCGCCACGAGTCCTGCTACCTGTGGGAAAAGGCGCTCGTGCCGCACGCCGCGGACGCGTCGTTCACCGTCGCGACGCCGGAACTGATGCAGCCGGTGTTCTGCCTGCCGTGGGGTGGCACGTCGCTGCCCGTTTATTTCGAGCACGATGCGCGCGTGCGCAGCTGCATCTCGTGCGTGGGCTTCTACGACAACAACGTGATGAAGCTGGTGCACCAGTTCGGACAGAAGTGGGAAGCTGAATACAAGCACCTGCCGCGCGAGCAACAGGACGAAGTGCTGAAGCAGGTCGTCGCGTCGACCACGCCGACGATGCCGCCGCGCGAGCGCACGACGATCCAGCGCAGCGTCGACTTCGCGATCGGCCGCGGCCAGCTCGCGGCGGTGCGCGCGACCGTGCATGGCGTCACGCCGTACATCTCGACGGGCGCGATTCACGCGGCCGGCGTGCTCAAGCTGCTCGACGGCGATACCGCGCGCACCGGCTTCGCGTCCGGCTCGAAGGCATTCGGCCATCGCTACCTGCTCGGCTTCCTCGAACAGCGCGGGCTCGCGCGCGCGACGGTCACGCAACTGTGACGGCCGCCGCCGCACCGGACCAGACCCAACGGAACTTGTGACATGGCCATTATCGATTTCTACGACCGCGGCTGGCGGCTCAATCCCGACGGGATCGCGTACATCCAGGGCGATCGCAACTACACGTTCCAGGAGATCGGCGAGCTGTCGTGCCGCATCGCCAACGGCTTGCTCGCCGCCGGCTTCGCGAAGGAGGCGAAGGCGGCGGTGTGGGCCGACAACGACGTGATCGGCTGGAGCTGCGCGCTCGGGATGTGGCGCGCCGGGCTCGCGTACATCCCGGTGAACGGCCGCAACGCGGTGGCCGAGAACCAGTACGTGCTCGATGCGTTCGACTGCGAAGTGCTGTTCTTCCATCAGGCGTTCGCGGCCGCGATCGATGCGCTGCGGCCGAGCCTGCCGAAGATCCGGCTGTGGGTGTGCCTCGACGCCGACCTGCCGTGGGCACCGTCGCTGGCTTCGTGGAGCGAGCACCAACCGGCGACGCCGCCGGTCGTCGACTACACGATGGACGACGTCGTCGCGCTGTCGGCCACGGGCGGCACGACGGGCGCGCCGAAGGGCGTGATGAACACGCACCGTTCGCTGCAGACATACTTCGCGCAATTCATGATCGCGATGACGTACGACGATGCGCGCCCGGTCAATCTGGCCGCGGCGCCGATGACGCACACGGCCGGCATGATGTCGCTGCCGTGCACCGCGCGCGGCGGCACGGTGGTCGTGCTGCCGAAGCCGGACCCGGCGCTGCTGCTCGGCGCGATCGTCAAGCATCGCGTGACCGAGTTCTTCCTGCCGCCGACCGTGATCTACCGGCTGCTCGACATCCCCGGCATCGAGCAGGTCGACTTCTCGTCGCTGCGCTATTTCCTGTACGGCGCCGCGCCGATGTCGGTCGAGAAGCTCAAGCGCGCGATCGACGTGTTCGGCCCGGTGATGACGGGCGGCTACGGGCAGACCGAGGCGCCCGCGTCGATCTCGTACCTGACGCCGCCCGAGCATTTCGTCGACGGCAAGCTCGCGTCCGACACGCGGCTCGCGTCGGTCGGCCGCCCGAACCCGCTGGTGCGCGTCGAAATCGTCGGCGAGCGCGGCGAGGTGTTGAAGCAGGGCGAAACCGGCGAGATCTGCGTACGCGGCGACCTCGTGATGAAGGGGTACTACCGCGCGCCGGACAAGACGGCCGAGACGATCGTCGACGGCTGGCTGCACACCGGCGACATCGGCCATCTCGATCGCGACGGCTATCTGCACATCACCGACCGCAAGAAGGACATGATCATCAGCGGCGGCTTCAACGTCTATCCGAGCGAGATCGAGCAGGTGATCTGGGCGCATCCGGCCGTGCAGGACTGCGCGGTGATCGGCGTGCCCGACGACAAATGGGGCGAGGCCGTGAAGGCCGTGGTCGAACTCAATGCCGGGCAGCAGGTGAGCGCGGAAGAGCTCGTCGCGCTGTGCAAGGAGAAGCTCGGCTCGGTGAAGGCGCCCAAGAGCGTGGACTTCGTCGCGGCGCTGCCGCGCAGCACGGCCGGCAAGGTGCTGAAGAAGGACCTGCGCGAACAGTACTGGCAGGGTCAGCAACGCAGGATCTGAACCTGCTTCATATGGATTCCATACGATGAGCAACATCTACATCGCCGGTATCGCGATGACCGTGTTCGGCCGGCATCTCGACCGCAGCCTCGACGATCTGGCGAGAGAGGCGCTGCAACGCGCATTGCGGGACGCAGGTTGCCACGCCGATGCGATCCGCGCCGCGTTCTATGCGGGCATCACCAACGGCCCGCTGCAGGGGCAGTTGTCGATTCCCGGCCAGGTCGTGTTCAGCAAGATCGGCCTCGAAGGCATTCCGGTGTTCAACGTCGAGAACGCGTGCGCGTCCGGCAGTACGGCGGTGCACCTCGCGGTGCGCGAACTGCAGTCGGGCGCGTGCGACGTCGCGCTCGCGCTCGGCGCGGAAAAGATGAACGTCGCGGACAAGGCGAAATCGTTCGCGCTGTTCGAGGCCGGCTGGGACGTATCGCGCGTCGACGAGAATTTCGCGACGCTCGCGCGGCTCGGCGAAGGGATCGAGCCGCCGCCCGGTTCGGAGTCCGAGCGCCCGTACAGCCGCTTCATGAAGATCTACGCGGCGATGTGCCGGCACCACATGCACACGTACGGCACGACGCAGCGGCAGATCGCCGCCGTGTCGGCGAAGAACCACGGGCATTCGGTGCACAACCCGTATTCGCAGTTCCGCCAGCCGTTCACGATCGACGAGGTGCTGGCGGCCGCGCCGATCACGTACCCGATCACGCTGCCGATGTGCGCGCCGCTGTCGGACGGCGCGGCGGCCGCGATCCTGTGCACGGAGGATGGGCTGGAGCGCATCGGCGCCGATCGCAGCCGCTGCATCCGGATCGCCGCGAGCGTGATCCGCAGCTTCACGCGGCGGCGCATCGACGAGCCGCACAAGCACATCGGCCGGCTCGCCGCGTTGCAGGCCTACGAGCAGGCCGGCATGGGGCCGGCGGACATGGACGTGGCCGAAGTGCACGATGCGTCGGCGATGGGTGAAATCATCCAGGCCGAGAACCTCGGCTTCGTGCCGCTCGGCGAAGGCGGTCCGGCCGCCGAGCGCGGTGAGTTCACGCTCGGAGGCCGCATCCCGATCAACACGTCGGGCGGCCTCGAATCGAAGGGCCATCCGCTTGGCGCGACCGGCATCGGGCAGTTGTACGAGCTGGTCACGCAGTTGCGCGGCGAAGCGGGTGCGCGGCAGGTGGACGGCGCGCGTCATGCGATCCAGGAGAACGGCGGCGGCTTGCAGGGCGTCGAAGAGGCCGCGCTGGCGATTCACATTCTCAGCAGGGACTGACGGAGGCGGACATGGGCGATGCACACGGCGCAATGGCGCTCGGGCAGGGAGCACAGGCAGGGCAGGCGACGCGACCGGCATCGGGCGGGGTCGGCGCGGCGGCGGCGATGCAGGCGGCGGGCGCCGCGGCGGCCGGGCCGCTCGCGCGCTGGGGCGAGGAAATGCGCGCCGATGCCGCGTTGCGGAAGTATCGTCCGATCGGCGGCTGGATCGACGCGCCCGAGCGCGCGCAACCTGAGCTTGAAGGCGACGTGCAGGCGGACGTGATCATCGTCGGCGCGGGCTTCGCCGGCCTGTCCACGGCGCTGGAACTGGCGGCGCGCGGCGCGAGCGTCGTCGTGCTCGAACGCGAGTTCGCGGGCTTCGGCGCGAGCGGACGCAACGCCGGCTATCTCGCCGGCGGCCAGGGCCTCGAATACGAGCTGTTTCTCAAGCGGGTCGGCCACGAGCAGGCCAGGCGGATCGTCGGCTTCTACGACGAAGGCGTCGCGTACGTCGAACGCAAGCTCGTCGAATACGCGATCGACTGCGACTACCACGCGTCGGGCATCATTCGCGCGGGCGTGCATCCGTCGCAGGAGAAGCGCCTGCGCGAAAGCATGGCCACCGGCATCGAACTCGGCTCGCCCGCGCAGTTTCTCGATGGTGCAGCGATGCGCGAACGCGGCATTCCGCCGGCCTTCCTGTTCGGCGCATACGTGCCGGGTGGCGGCACGCTCGATCCGGGCAAGTACGTGGCGGGCTTGCGGCGAGCGGCGCTCGCGGCTGGCGTGAAACTCTACGAGAACACCGCGCTGCTCGACTTCGACGCGGGCGAGACGGTGCGTGTGCGCACCGCCCGCGGCAGCGCGAGCGCGCCGGTGCTGGTGCTCGCGACCAATGCGTACACGCCGCAACTCGGCCTGCTCGGCGACAAGGTGATGCCGCTGCGCGTGTCGGCGCTCGAAACCGAGCCGCTGTCCGATGCGCAGCTCGCGGCACTCGGCTGGCCGAATCGCGAGGGCATCGTCACGTCGCACCTGACGATGGAAAGCCACCGCCTGACCGCGCGCAACACGCTGCTGCTGACCACCAAGCGGCTGCATTACGTGTACGGCTCGCAGACGCCGAACGTGCCGGACGACGACGCGTATCGCGCGCTGCTGAAGACGCTGCACGCGCGTTTTCCGCAACTCGGCGACGTGCCGGTGCGCGCATGCTGGAGCGGCTACATCTCGTTCGCGGGCGATGCGTTGCCGGTGGTCGGCGCGGCCGGCGCGCACGGCAACGTGTTCTACACGGCCGGGTGTTCGGGGCATGGCGTCGGCACGCAATCGCTGATCGGGCGCGTGCTGGCAGAACGCATTCACGATGGACGATCGCCGCTGCTCGACGCGTTGACGCACAAGACGCCGTCGGTGCCGCCCGAGCCGCTGCGATGGTGTGCGATGACCGCGATGCTCGGCGTCGCGAACCTGCTCGACGAACGCGTGAACCGCAAGGTGCGGCCGGCGTAGCGGCACGTGTGATCGTCGCGACACGCCAACGTGCCTTCGGCCGGGCCGCCCGACGCAAGGGCGGCTCGATGGAAAATGCCGCGCGCATCGGGTATAGTCGTTGGCGCTCCGTAAGGCACGGAGCGTCCATTCGACGAAGCCGAAACGCCATCTTCACGACGAACACGATGACAGTGTCCAACGAGCAGCGCAGCACCCGAAAGCGGCGCACTTCGACTGCCACCGCCGCAGCGAGCAACACCGACGGCTTGCGGGCGCAAGGCCTGCGCACGCGCAACACGATCATTCGCGTCGCGCGCAAGCTGCTGCTGGAAGGCGGTCCGCTCGAATTCTCGCAGCGCGCGGTTGCGGCCGCCGCGGGCATCAGCGTCAGCAATCTGCAGTACTACTTCCCGACCCGGATCGCCGTGTTGCGGGCCGTCATCGAGCCGGTCATCGAAGCGTATCTCGACGACATGAAGCGCGCGATCAGCCGCGATGCGTCGCCGCGCGACGTGTTCGAAGAGATCATCGTGCGCTCGATCGCCGATGCGAAAGATGCGAAGTACAACGCATTGTTCCGGCATTTCCTGTCGTTCGCGGCCACCGACGCCGAATGCCTGAAGCTGTGCGAAGAATGGTATTCGGCGCTCACGCGCGACCTCACGCAGCTGGTGCGCGCGCTCACGCCCACCTTCAGCGCGGCCGACAGCCGGCATGCGGCCACGATGCTGATCGCGCTGGCCGACGGCCTCGCGATGCAGTACGGCACCATCGGGCGGCACACGCAGGCGCTCGACGCGTATTTCGCGGCGACGTCGCGCGCGATCGCCTACGGCACGCTGGCGGCGCCCGCGGTTAAATAACGGCGCGATCCGCCGCTGCGGCCACGCGCACCGAGACAGGGGAATACCCTGTCTTTTTTTTGCTTCCTGTGTTTGTCATGATGACCTATGTTTGGTATGTATTACTAGATGTGGGATGGCCGGGCGCGTCCGCTGCCGGGCCGACATGATTCGAGTCCAGGAGGAGAACGGAGATGATTCGTCTGAACAAGTCCGCGGCGCTGCCCGTGGTCGGCATGACCGGCTTCGAGACGCCGCTGAGCGAAGAGGAAAGCGCAATCCAGCACACGGTTCATCGTTTTGCGCGCGACGTGCTGCGGCCGATCGGCCGCGAGCTCGACCGGATGACGGCGGAGGACGTGATCGCCCCGGGCTCGCCGTACTGGGCCGCGATCGTCGAGAGCGCGAAGCTCGGGCTCGATCCGCAGTTGATCGCGCAGTTTCCGCCGGAGACGGCCGTGCGCATCGAGTCGCTGATCGGCGAGGAGCTCGGCTGGGGCGATTCGGGCCTCGCCGTGTCGATCGGCGCGGCCACGATGCCGCTGATGATGGCGCACACGGTCGGCAATACCGAGCTGATCGAGATGTGCGCGGGCAAGGTCGGCTGCTGGATGAACACGCAGCCCGATCGCGGCTCGGACGCGGCGATCCTGTATCGGCAAGAACTCGCCGGGAACGGCCGGCAGCCGGTCGGCAACGTGACCGCGAAGGTCGGCGCCGACGAGATCGTGATCAACGGGCAAAGCTCGGCGTGGATCTCGAACGGCTCGGTCGCTCAGGTCGCGCTCGCGTACATGGCGGCCGACTACGGCGACGGCTTCTACGGCGAAGGCGAGCGCAGCGCGTTCACGAACGGCATCGCGATGATCCTGCCGCTCGATCTGCCCGGCGTGTCGCGCGGCAAGCCGCTCGACAAGATCGGCCAGCGCTCGCTGCCGCAGGGCGAGATCTATTTCGACAACGTGAAGGTGCCGAAGCGCTTCGCGGTCGCGCTGAAGGACGACTATCTCGGCAACCTCGCGTCGACGTGGTCGTACGCGGGCACGCACATGTGCCAGGTGTTCGTCGGCGCGGCGCGGGCCGCGTTCGAACTGGCGCTCGCGTATTGCCACGAGCGCAAGCAGGGCGGCGCGCTGCTGATGGATCATCAGATGACGCACCTGCGCATCGGCGAGATGCTGCGCCGGCTCGAGATGGCGCGCGCGATCGCGCGCCGCAGTCTCGCGTTCTCGCGGATGTCGCCGCAGAGTCATCCGTACGCGACCGCGCAGGCGAAGGTGAGCGTGACCGAGGAAGCGATGAAGATCACGCACGAGGCGTTCCAGCTGTTCGGCGGCAACGGCACCACGCGCGAATTCCCGATCGAGAAGCTGTTCCGCGACGTGCGCTCGGCGCTGATCGAGGACGGTGAGAACTACATTCTCGCGTCGCGCCTCGGTGTGCTGGCCGGCAAGCTTTACGAGAACGGCTGGACGCGGGAGTAAGCGGTGCCGTGCCGCTCCGCGGCCACGCCCCGGCAGAACATCGCAGGGGCGCGGACCGACCGTCAGTGCCCGACTTCCTTCAGCAGCGCGGCGGCCGCGAGCTTGCCGATGCCGTTCGACGCGAGCGGGCTGTCGCCCGTGATCAGTTTGCGGTCCTGATGGCAGCGCCCGGTCATGTCCTTGTTCAGCACGCGCGCGCCGAGCTTTTCGAGGCTCTGCGCGACGAGCCACGGCAGCGGGCCCGGCATGTAGCCGATGTCGAGGTTCGGCCCCGTGTCGAGCGCATCCGGAAACACGCAGAGCTCGTAGTCCTTGAATGGGTAGTCCTCGGGATCTTCGTCGACGGCGGCCGACAGCAGGCATGCGGGGCCGTGACACAGCGTGATGATGTGCCGGTCCTGGTCGAGCGCCCAACGCAGCGTGCGCTTGACGTCCTTGCTGTGCGGAATGCCGGCAAGCACGCCGTGGCCGCCGGGAATGAACACCGCGATATACGGCGAATCGGCGCCGGGATGCTGGTCGAGCACGTCGGACAGCTTGAGCGGCGTCTTCAGCTTCGGCAGGTACTTGCGGTAGGTGCTCTGCACGGCCTCGTCATCGCTCGGCATCGCCCAGAGTTCGAGCTTGGCCGGATTGCCCGACAGCGTCGCGATGTCGATCTCGAAGCCGGCCTTGTCCATGTGGTGCATCGGCAGCAGCATCTCGACCGGATGGTTGCCGGTCGAGAACATCTTGCCGTTCGTCATCAGGATGTAGCGCTCGTCGGTCGCGATCATCAGGACCTTCCACTTGCCGCCGGTGTACGGATTCGGGTAATCGGCGCCGTCGAAGTCGGTCTTCGACGACGTGTACTGCGACAGCGAATACGGCGACGGGAAATACGCGTTGTTCTCCGCCGGGTCGGCGGCGGGCGTGCGGTCCGTCTGCGTCGTGTCGGAAGTCATGGCTGCTCCTTGCTCGGGGGATGGGTTCGGATGGGGCGGGCGTGGCCGGTGGGCGCCTGCGTGAGTCGTCGCGGCGATTCCGCGGCGGCGACCTGGCGTTCCGGTCATGTCCCGGTCGTGCGGACGGGTATCTCGCAGGGACGATACGTGCTGCGATGAATCCTACAACGCCGTTCTGCGGCGAACGCCTCCCCGAACGGGTGGGTATCCCGTATCCATCGCCGTGATACGCGTCCGGACGGCTCGCCGCCGCTTTCGACGGGGGCTCGTTCCCCCCGGACAGGGGGGATGCGAAAGCCGGCCGGTCCGGTATCGTGGCCGCACGCTCGACCGGCGCGACCGGTCGCCCATGGAGACTTTCGTGCATTCGTCATACCCGTACCCGCAAGACGAACCGGCACCGTCCGGCCATGCGTATCCGCTGCTGATCAAGCAGTTGCTTCATGCGCCGCTGGCGACGCGGCCCGAGCAGGAAATCGTGTACGGCGACCGGGTTCGGCACGATTACTGGACGTTCCGGCATCGCATCGGGCAACTCGCGAGCGGACTGTCGTCGATCGGTGTCGGCGCGGGCGACGTCGTCGCCGTGCTGGACTGGGACAGCCATCGCTACCTGGAGTGCTACCACGCGATTCCGATGATGGGCGCGGTGCTGATGACGGCCAATGTCCGGCTGTCGCCCGACCAGTTGCTGTATACGCTCGACCATTCGGGCGCGCGCGTCGTGCTGGTTCACCGCGACTTCCTGCCGTTGTGGGCGGGCATGCGCGACCGGCTCGACACGGTGCGGCACGTCGTGCTGATCGCCGACGGCGACGAAACCGGATTGCCGGACGGTTTCACCGACGAATACGAGGCGCTCGTCGCGGCCGGTTCGCCCGATTTCGCGTTCCCCGATTTCGACGAGCAGACCCGCGCGACGACGTTCTACACGACCGGCACCACCGGCCTGCCGAAGGCGGTGGCGTTCACCCATCGGCAGCTCGTGCTGCACACGCTCGCGGGCATGGCGGCGTTGTCGAGCGCGCGCGATCGCGGCCGCGTGCATCGCGACGACGTCTACATGCCGATCACGCCGATGTTCCATGTGCACGCCTGGGGAATGCCGTACATCGCGACCGCGCTCGGGCTCAAGCAGGTCTATCCGGGCCGTTATTCGCCGGACGGATTGGTCGCGCTGATCGCGCGCGAAGCGGTGACGTTCTCGCATTGCGTGCCGACGCTGCTCGCGATGATTCTCGACAGCCCGGCGTCGGCGGCGGCCGACCTGTCGGCGTGGAAGGTGATCGTCGGTGGCTCACCGCTGTCCGACGGGCTGGCGCGGGCGGCGCTCGCGCGCGGGATCGAGGTCTACACCGGGTACGGGATGTCGGAAACCTGCCCGCTGATGACGATCGCGCAGATCGACCCGCCGCGCGCGGCCGGCGGCGCATCGGCCGACGACGACATCGCGCGCCGGACGAAGGCGGGGCTGCCGCTGCCGCTCGTCGACCTGCGCATCGTCGACGCGCAGTTTCGCGACGTGCCGCACGACGGCCGCTCGGCGGGCGAGGTCGTCGTGCGGATGCCGTGGGCGACGCAAGGCTATCTGGGCGATGCGCCGGCGTCGGCCGCGCTGTGGGCCGGCGGCTATCTGCATACGAACGACATCGGCGTGATCGATTCCGACGGCCGGCTGCAGATCACCGACCGCATCAAGGACGTGATCAAGACGGGCGGGGAATGGGTCTCGTCGCTCGAACTCGAGAGCATCCTGTCGCGTCATCCGGCCGTGCGCGAATCGGCGGTGATCGGCGTGAAGGATGCGCGCTGGGGCGAGCGTCCGCTCGCGCTGGTCGTGCTGACCGACGAGCAGGTCGGTCGCGTCGAGCCGGAGGAATTGAAAGCCCATGTGAAGCAGGTGGCCGATCGCGGGCTGATCTCGCGCTATGCGGTGCCGGAGCGGCTGCTGATCGTCGACGCGATCGAGAAGACGAGCGTCGGGAAGATCAACAAGCGCGCGTTGCGCGAGCGGTACCAGCCCGACTGAGCGGCGCGCGCCCGGCCGTCGAAGACGCCGGCGGTCAGGACGAGGCGACTTTCCCGCCCGGGGGTAACCCCCCCGAATGGGGGGCTGAACATCGCGCGCCGGTTCGAGAACAATGCGGGTCCCGTGTCGCGGCCGATACGCGCAGCGCGCACCCACGCCGGTACGGACATCACCTACCTTTGACGGCCGGCGTCGAATCGTTATGCTGTTTTCGGCGCACGGCGAAACCGGCCCGGTCGGCGGTTTCGCTTGCCGTGCCGGCGGACACGCGATCACCGCGAGGAGAATAGGAACAGCATGGCGCCGACGGACAGCAGACAACCGGCTCGCCCGCCGGACACCGATGCGATCGAAGTGCTGGTGCGCACCAAGCTGGCGCCGGCGTCGACCCGCGGGATCGTGACGCGCATCGCGCGGCTCGGGCGGCTCAGGCGCGGCCTCGACCGCCGGCTGACGCTCGTGAGCGCGCCGGCCGGTTACGGCAAGACCACGCTGCTGGCCGAGTGGCGCCATGCGCTGGTGGCGTCGGGTGTGAAGGTCGCGTGGGTGAGTCTCGACCAGGACGACGACAACGCGTCGATCTTCGCGTCCTACGTGGTCGCCGCGATCGTCGACACGACCGGCGGGGTCGGCGCCCGCGCGCAGCAGTTGTTGCGCGATCGAGCGCTGATTCCGCTGAAGACCGTATTCGACGAACTGCTCAACGAACTGGACAGCGCAGGCGTCGAGCTGTTCCTGATGCTCGACGACTTCGATCGCCTCGCGTCGCCGGTCATCCACGACGCGATGTTCGATCTGCTGCGCTACGCGCCGTCGAACCTGCATGTCGTGCTGTCGTGCCGCTCGGCGCCCGCGTTGCCGCTCAGCTATTTCGAATCGCGCGACGAACTCGTGCGGGTGGACGAGAACGACCTGCGTTTCGACGACGCGGAGACGCGCGCGTTCTTCGAGCGGGTGGCCGGCAAGCCGCTCAATGCGGACAACGTCGGGCGTCTGCGCGCGGCGACCGAAGGTTGGGTGTCGGGCCTGCAACTGGCGGCCCTGGCGCTGCACGACGACAGCGACGCGGCGCGCGTGGCCGAGCAGGTCAGCCACGCGCGTGCCGGCATCGCCGCGTATCTGAACGAGAACGTGATGACGCAGGTGCCGGACGCGATCCGCCACTTCCTGCTGCATACGGCGGTGCTCGACCGGATGACGCCGGCGCTGTGCGATGCGCTGACCGGCCGCGACGACGCGCTCGACTGCCTCGAATGGCTAACCGCGCACAACCTCTTCATCCGGTCGATCGACGGCGACCGCCGGCGCTACCGCTATCACGCGCTGTTCCTGCAATACTTGCGGGAGGAGCTGGCGCTGCGCGAGCCCGGCACGGTGGCCACACTGCATCGCCGCGCGAGCGCGTGGTATGCGGCCGAGCGGCAATGGCCGGACGCCGTCAGGCACGCGCTCGCGGCCGGCGACTTCGATGCGGCCGCCGGCTGGGTCGAGGCGTGCGCGATGAAGCTCATCGCGTCGAGCGACGTGCGTACCGTGCTCGACTGGGTGTCGCGCCTGCCCGCGCAGGCGCTGACGGGCCGCCTGCGGTTGCGGATCGCGCATACGTGGGCGCTCGCGCTGTCGATGCAGATCGTCGATGCGCGCCGTGCGCTGGAAGCGCTGGAAGCCGACATCGCGGCCGGGCGGCTCGATACCGACGCCGTCACGGCGACCGAACTGCTGGCCGTGCGCTCGCTGATCGCCGGGCTGTCGGATCGCAGCATCGAATCGCTGCAGCTCGGCGAGCGTGTGCTGGCGGCCGCCCCACCGGCCGGTTCGTGGGTCGAGCAGATCGGGCAGACGACGCTGATCTTCGGGCTCGGCTACGCGGGCCGCCTCGGCGACGTGCGGGATCTCGGCGCGCGCGCGGAACACGCGGCGTCGGGGCACGAGCCGCTGTACGCGAACGTGTACCGCCAGAACATGTCGGGCCTGGCCGAGTTCGTCGCCGGGCGGCTGCACGACGCGTCGAAGACGTTCGAGACGGCGTTGCGCGCCGCCGAACGCTCGGCGGGTCGCCTGTCGGCGGCGACGGCGCTGTCGGCCGGCTATCTGTCGGCGATCTACTACGAATGGAACGACTGGGCGAAGGTGCGCGACGCGCAGGCCGACCGCTTCGACATCGCGATGCAGGCCTGTTCGCTCGGGCCGTTGCTGAGGTTCATGCAGACCGCCGCCCTGCTGCAATTCCGGTCGGGGAACGACGCGCGGGCGCACGACATGCTCGACGAAGCCGATCGCATCGCGTGCAGCCGGCAATGGCTGCGGCTGCGCGTCGCGTGCATGGCGACCGGTATCCGGCTGCATCTGGACGCCGGCCAGCCGACGCAAGCCCACCGTGTGGGGCGCGCGCTGGCGTCGCTGGTGTCGCCCGTGCCGCCGGACGAAGCGTCGAGCCACGTCGAGACGTGGCAGATGGCGCAATCCGCGCAGGCAAGGCTGCTGCTCGCCGATGCACGCGCGAACGAAGCCGCGCAGCGCATGGCGACCGTGCACGCGGTGCTGGCCGCGCGCGGGTTCGACTGGTTCGCGGCGCAGGCCGCCGTGTTGCATGCGATCGCGCTCGACCACGCGGGCGACGAGAGCGCGGCGCTCGCGGCGTTCGCGCGTGCGCTCGAATACGGCCAGGGCAACGGACTCGTCCGCACCTTCGTCGACGAAGGCGCGGCGGCCGAGCGCTTGCTGGCGCGCATGCAGAAGCGTGCCGACCGCTTTCCGGCAGTCGGCGCGTGGTATCTGCGCGACCTGGCCCGTGCGTTCGACGCGCAGCGGGCGTCGGGCGGAGCACCGGCCACGCGGCCGGGTGCGACCGGCAACCTCAGCGCGCGGGAGCTCGAGATCCTCGACTACGTCGCGCGTGGCCTGTCGAACAAGGAAATCGCCCGCGCGCTGCGCGTCGCGCCGGAGACGATCAAGTGGCACCTGAAGAACATCTTCGAGAAGCTCAACGTGACGTCGCGCATCCAGGCGGTGCGCAGCGGGCTGGCGCTCGATCCGTCACGCGTGCGGCGCGACGACGAATGACCGGCTGACGCGCTGCCGCCCGCGTCAGCGGTGCGCGGCGAACGCGGCCACGATCTCGTCGATCGCCGCACGGATGCGCGCGGTGTGGCGCAGGTCGCGGTGCGTGACGAGCCAGACCTCGTACGGCGACGCCCGCATGCGATCCGGCCAGATCCGCGCGAGCCCGTCGCGCTCGCCCATGTGAACCGGAATCTCGCCGACGCCGAGGCCCGCACGCAGCGCCGCACGCAGCATCAGGTTCGAGTTGGTGCGCGTGACGATGCGGCCGCCGTCGATCGGTTCGCCGGCGAGGGTCGGCTTGCGGCTGGCGTCGATGTACGGCTGGTAGACGGCGAGGTCGTGGCCCGCGAACGCGCGGCCGCGCTCGGGCTCGCCGTGCCGGTGCAGATAGTCGGGCGACGCGAATAGCCCCATGTCCCAGCACGCCAGCCGGCGCGCGACCAGATCGGGGTTCTCGGGCCGCACGGTGCGGATGGCGATATCGGCTTCGCGTTTCGCGAGATTCAGGATGTGGGTCGACGTGTTCAGCGCGACGGAGACGTCGGGATGTTTCGCGTGCAGCCGTGCGATCGACGGCATCACGAACTCGATCGCGAGCGCGTCGGTCGTCGTGATCTTCACCTCCCCGGCGAGCCGCCGGTCGACCCCCTGCGTCAGCCGCACCAGCTCGTGCGCATGCTGCTCCATCGCCTCGGCGGCGCGCAGCGCCAGTTCGCCGACCGGCGTGGGCAGATAGCCTTTCGACGAACGCAGGAACAGCGTCGCGCCGAGCATGTGCTCGAGCGTCGCGAGCCGCCGCCCGACCGTCGCCTGATCGACGCCGAGCGTCTGCGCCGCGCGGCGCAGCGTGCGCTCGCGATGGATCGCGAGAAAGACGCGCGCGTCGTCCCAGTTCATCGTGTGTCCCGACTGATGCATTTTTGCATTCCCCGACCGGTAATTCGCTGCGTGCCCGCGCGCGGCATCGCCCATAGACTGGCTTCACCTACATGGCGATGCCGCGATTCGGGGATGGCCCGCGAATCGGCCGCGCATCGACGAACGTTGAGGATCATATCGTGATTGATGACGCGCCCCCCTGCCCACCCACATGACCGCGATCGAAATCGTGCGGCCCGGCGGCCCCGACGTGCTCGTGCCGGCGACCCGGGCCGTACCGGTGCCGGGCCCCGGCGACGTGCTGATCCGGATTCACGCGGCCGGCGTCAACGGCCCGGACGTATTCCAGCGCAAGGGGCTGTACGATCCGCCGCCCGGCGCGTCCGACATTCCCGGCCTCGAGATCGCCGGCGAGGTCGTCGCGGTCGGGCGGGACGTCACGCGGTTCGTCGTCGGCGATCGCGTCTGCGCGCTGATTCCCGGCGGCGGCTACGCGGAATACGCGGTGGCGAACGAGAGCAACACGCTCGCGATTCCCGACGGCCTCGGGATGGCCGAGGCAGCGGCGCTGCCGGAGACCTTCATGACGGTCTGGCTGAACCTGTTCCAGCGCGGTCGGTTTTCCCCCGGTGAAAGCGTGCTGATCCACGGCGGCGCGTCGGGCATCGGTACGACGGCGACGATGCTGGCGAAGGCGTTCGGCGCGGCGACGATCATCACCACCGTCGGGTCGGACGCGCAGCGCGACGCGAGCATGCGGCTCGGCGCGGATCTCGCGATCGACTATCGCAGCGAGGATTTCGTCGAGGCAGTCGCGCGCTTCACGGGCGGCAAGGGCGTCGACGTGATCGTCGACATCATCGCGGGCGACTACGTCGCGCGCAATTTCGCGGCGGCCGCGATGAACGGGCGCATCGTGCAGATCGGCGTGATCAATGGCCCCGCGAAGGAGCTCGATCTGTTTCCGATGCTGACGAAGCGGCTCACGCACATCGGCTCGACGCTGCGCTCGCGCACTTACGCGGAGAAGGCGCAGATCATTCGCGAGCTCGAGGAGGCCGTGTGGCCGCTGATCCGGCAAGGCACGGTCAGGCCGCAGGTCTATCGGCTGTTCGATTTGCGCGACGCGCGCGCGGCGCACGAGCTGATGGATTCGGGACGGCATATCGGCAAGATCGTGCTGGCGACGCCGGCCGCGGATCATGCGCTTCGGGCTGCCATCGACGCAAACGCCAAGCATTCCACATGATCCGCGGACGCTTCAGCCCCCCGGTCGGGGGGCTGAAGCTGCGGCGGGGATGGCCCGACAATCGGGGCACCGAATGCGTCGCCGCGCCCCGCCGGCGCGTCGCGTGGATGCAGCACCGCACTGGACGATGAGTCGAAATGGACATGCTCGAGAACATGCGGACGTTCGTTCGCGTCGTGCAGGCCGGCAGCTTCTCCGCCGTGGCGAAGCAGACCGATGTCGCGACCGCGCAGGTGTCGCGGGCCGTCGCGAGCCTGGAGGCGTATGCGCAGATTCGTCTGTTGAACCGGACCACCCGGAAAATCGCACTGACCGACAGCGGGCGCCGCTATTTCGAGCGCCTGCAATCGATTCTCGGCGATGTCGACCAGGCGAATGCCGAGGCCCGGAACGCGCTGGTCCGCCCGTACGGACGCTTGCGCGTGCATACGATGCCGGGGCTCGGGCAGAGCCATGTGACCGCGTTGGCCGTCGCCTATCGGGCGCGCTTTCCCGAAGTCGCCATCGAGATGACTTATTCGCAACGGATGCCCAATCTCGTCGAGGAAGGCTACGACGTATCGGTCGTCACGGCCGCGAGCCTGCCTGATTCCGCCTGCATCGCGCATTCATGCGGCACGTCGTTCAGCGTGCTGGTTGCGTCGCCGGCCTACCTGGCTCGCCACGGCGTGCCGTCCGCGCCCGCCGACCTGGCACGCCATACCTGCCTGCGCCTCGATACGCCGGCCGAAGCGAACGACGAATGGCTGCTGCACGGCCCCGGCGGCCAGACCGCGTCGCATGCGGTCACGGCCGCGCCGTTCCACGCGAATGCGCCGGAGGCGCTGTCGATCGCGCTGCGCGCGGGGCTGGGCATCGGCTCGCTGGCGATCTATTCGGCGATCGACGACCTGCGCAGCGGGCGGCTCGTGCGCGTGCTGCCGGACTACCGGTTGACGATGCTCGACGTTTACGCGATGTATGCGTCGCGCCGCTTCCTGGACGCGAAGGTTCGCACCTTCGTCGAGCATCTGCGCTTGGGGTTGTCGCCCGCGCTGAAAGCCGACGCCCGCGCGCTCGACGCGCTCGCGGCGCCGCGCGGCCGCGAGCGTGCCCGTGCCCGTGCGGTGGCCGGTGTCACGGCCTGACGGCCGGCCCATCCGTCGTACCCGTTGTACCCGTTCGTTCCTGTCGAGGAGAATCCGATGAAGTCCCGTTTTGCAATCGTCGTTGCAGGTTTCGTTGCGTTGTCGCCGCTGGCCGGTCACGCGCAGTCCGCCGCACCCACCGCGCCCGCCGAGCAGGCGGCATCGGCGGCCGCGTCGCCGCGGGCGGCGAAGAAGGCCGAACGCGCGGCCGACCGCGCATTCGCGAAGAAGGTTCGGCAGGCCATCGTGAGAGCGCCCGGCGTGGGCAATGCGCAGGTCACCGTGTTCGCGAAGGCGAAGACGGGCGACGTGACACTGGCCGGGCAGATCGCCGACGAGTCGCAGGACCGGGCCGCGGTGGACGCGGCCCGCCAGGTCCCGGGCGTGACGTCGGTGAAGAGCAAGCTCCAGTTACGCCTGGAGGGTGGCCAGTAACGGAAAGGGTTGACGGCATCGGGTGCATGTCTTTGCGGGTCTCGTCGTGTAAAGAATCCACGGCGAAGGCTCGGGAAGGCACGCACCCGTGCCGGCTGCGACGCGTCCCGCCGCGGGTGGCGGGGGCGTCAGATGCGACCGAGCAGCACCAGTATCACGACAATGACGACGATCAGCCCGACGGTCCCCGATGGCCAGTAGCCCCAGCTTCGGCTATGCGGCCATGCAGGAAATGCTCCGATGAGCAGCAGAATCAGAACGATGATGAGGATCGTACCGAGCATCGCATCCCTCCTGGATTTATTCGACACGGTGTCGGCTGTCGCAATTCGCGTGCCGCGAGGGGACGATCGTTCCGTAGGGCGCCGCTGCCGCATCGGACGGTGCGCGGCGGGCGACCGGGATTACGCGCCGGCGTCCGTGCCGGCGGTGTCCGGCCAGAGCAGGGCCTGAGCGACGACGACGTGATCGCCGTTGAAGGTGGCGGCGGGCGAACCGTACAGGCGATAGCCGAGCGCCAGCGCATCCGACACACGGTGGCAAAACGTGGCGTCGTCCTTGCCCGTCAGCAAACGATAGCGGGGCAGGTCGTTGGGCGGGGAATGCGACATGGGCGGGACTCCTGTGAAGGGGGCGGATCGGGCAGTATAAGTCGGACAAAGCCACGCCATCTGCGAAGGCAGGGGCATTTACATCATGAATGCCAGTTCATTCAACAAATAAATTTTAAAAATGGTCGCCCGCTCGCTATGCTGAATCCTTCACTCAGGCGGGCATGCAATGGCTGAACTCTTTCTGGTACGGCACGGGCAGGCGTCATTCGGCACCGACGACTACGACCGGCTTTCCGCGGCGGGCGACCAGCAGGGCGTCTGGCTCGGCGAATATTTCGTGCGGCAGGGCCTGGCGTTCGACCGCGTGATCTGCGGCACGATGAACCGCCATGCGCAGACGGTCGCCGCGATCCTGCGCGGGATGGGCCGCGAAGGCGTCGCGGTCGATCGCCATCCCGGCCTGAACGAATACGATTTCCACGGGCTGTTCGCGGCCGCCGCCAGCGACTACCCGGAGATCGCGCGGCTCGCGGCCGGCACGATGAAGGACCATTTCCGCGCGCTCCGGCAGGTGCTGCAGCTGTGGACCGAGGACAAGCTCGGCGATGCGGCTCCCGAAACCTGGGCCCATTTCCAGCAGCGCGTGGCCGACGCGCGCGCGGCGATCCGCGCAGGCGGCGGCCAGCGCGTACTGGCGGTGAGCTCCGGCGGCCCGATCGCGGTCACCGTGCAGCAGGTGCTCGCGGCCCCGCCGTCGAGCGCGATCGCGCTGAACCTGCAGATCCGCAACAGCAGTCTTTCGCAGTTTTTCTTCAACGCCGAGGCGTTCCACCTCGCGTCGTTCAACGGCATCCCGCATCTGGAGGACCCCGAACGACACGCGCTGCGCACCTACGGCTGACCCACGAACGATCGCGACGATGACGAACCCTTCCCAGCAACTCGACGTAGCCCGCCTCACGCGCTATCTGGAAACCCACGTGCCGGGCTTCGAAGGCCCGGTCGACACGGAGAAGTTTGCCGGCGGCCAGTCGAATCCGACTTTCCTGCTGAATGCGAAGAGCGGCCGCTACGTGCTGCGCCGCCAGCCGCCGGGCGAACTGCTGAAATCCGCGCACGCGGTCGACCGCGAATTCCGCGTGCTCACCGCGCTGTCGGGTACCGCGGTGCCGGTCGCGCATCCGTATCACCTGTGCGAAGACCGCGACGTGATCGGCAGCCTGTTCTATGTGATGAGCTTCGAGGACGGCCGGATCTTCTGGGACCCTGCGCTGCCGGAACTGCCGAAGGCCGAGCGCGCGACCTGCTACGACGCACTGCTGCGGACGATGGCCGCGCTGCACGACGTCGATGTCGACGCGGTGGGCCTTGCCGACTACGGCCGCCCGGGCAACTACTTCGAACGCCAGATCGGCGTGTGGACGAAGCAGTATCGCGCGGCCGAAACCGGGCGCCTCGATGCGATGGAGACGCTGATCGACTGGCTGCCGAAGGCGTGTCCCGAGGATACGGGCCGGCCCGCACTGGTGCACGGCGACTTCCGGATCGACAACCTGATGTTCGCGCGCGACGGCTATCGCGTGCAGGCCGTGCTCGACTGGGAACTGTCGACGCTCGGCAACCCGCTCGCCGATCTCGCGTACTTCTGCATGTGCCTGCGGCTGCCGTCCGGCGGCCAGGTGCGCGGGCTCGCGGGCCAGGATCGCGCGGCGCTCGGGATTCCCGACGAAGCGGCGATCGTCGCGCGCTACTGCGAACTGCGCGGCATCGCGCCGATCCGCGACTGGCATTTCTACCTCGCCTTCAGCTTCTTCCGGCTCGCGGCGATCGCGCAGGGCGTGAAGGCGCGCGCGTTGCAGGGCAACGCATCGAGCGAGCAGGCGCTGCGCGTCGGCGAAATGGCCGGCCGGCTGGCCGAACTGGCCGTCGGCGTGATCGACGCGCATCGCTGAGATCGCCGCGAAGGGTCACGATCGTCACGATCGCCGCGCGGCAATACGACAACACCATCAATGGAGGAGCACAGCAACATGGCAACGAACCTGTTCGACCTGACGGGCAAGATCGCGCTGGTGACGGGCGCGAGCCGCGGCATCGGCGAGGAAATCGCGAAACTGCTCGCGGAGCAGGGCGCGTACGTGATCGTGTCGAGCCGCAAGCTCGACGACTGCCAGGCCGTGGCCGACGCGATCGTCGCGGCGGGCGGCCGCGCCGAGGCGCTGGCGTGCCACGTCGGGCGCCTGGAGGACATCGCCGCGACGTTCGAACACATCCGCGGCAAGCACGGCCGCCTCGACATCCTCGTGAACAACGCCGCTGCGAACCCGTATTTCGGGCACATCCTCGATACCGATCTCGCCGCGTACGAGAAGACCGTCGACGTGAACATCCGCGGGTACTTCTTCATGTCGGTCGAAGCCGGCAAGCTGATGAAGACGCACGGCGGCGGCGCGATCGTCAACACGGCATCGGTGAATGCGCTGCAGCCGGGCGACTGGCAGGGCATCTATTCGATCACGAAGGCGGCCGTCGTCAACATGACGAAGGCGTTCGCGAAGGAATGCGGGCCGCTCGGCATCCGCGTGAACGCGCTGCTGCCGGGGCTCACGAAGACGAAGTTCGCGGGCGCGCTGTTCGCGGACAAGGACATCTACGAAACCTGGATGACGAAGATTCCGCTGCGCCGCCACGCGGAGCCGCGCGAAATGGCCGGCACCGTGCTGTATCTCGTGTCGGATGCGGCGAGCTACACGAACGGCGAATGCATCGTCGTCGACGGCGGCCTGACGATCTGAGCGCGCGATGAAACTGGACAGCTACGCCGGCCAGGCCGTGATGATCACCGGCGCCGCGAGCGGCTTCGGCGCGCTGCTCGCGAGCGAACTCGCCGCGATGGGCGCGCGGCTCGCGCTCGGCGACCTGAACGGCGATGCGCTCGAACGCGTGGCCGCGCCGCTGCGCGCGGCCGGCGCCGACGTGATCGCGCAGCGCTGCGACGTGCGCGTCGAAACGGAGGTCGCCGCGCTGGTGCAGGAAGCCGTCGCGCGATTCGGGCGGCTCGACGTCGGCATCAACAACGCGGGCATCGCGCCGCCGATGAAGGCGCTGATCGACACCGACGAAGCCGATCTCGACCTGAACTTCGCGGTGAACGCCAAGGGCGTGTTCTTCGGGATGAAGCACCAGATCCGCCAGATGCTCGCGCAGCGCGAAGGCGTGATCCTGAACGTCGCGTCGATGGCCGGGCTCGGCGGCGCGCCGAAGCTGGCCGCGTATGCGGCGTCGAAACATGCGGTGGTCGGGCTCACGAAGACGGCCGCCCTCGAATACGCGCGCCACGGCATCCGCGTGAATGCGGTGTGCCCGTTCTACAGCACGACGCCGATGGTCACCGACAGCGAGATCGGCGAGCGCCAGGATTTTCTGGCGCAGGGCTCGCCGATGAAGCGGCTCGGCCGGCCCGACGAAATCGTCGCGACGATGCTGATGCTGTGCGCGAAGGACAACACGTATCTGACCGGGCAGGCCGTCGCCGTCGACGGCGGCGTCTCGGCCTTCTGAACCGAACGAACGGAAACACGGAAATCTCGAGGAGTCGATCATGGACTTTGGCTACACCCCGAAAGTGGAAGCACTGCGCGAACGCGTGAGCGCATTCATGGATGCGCACATCGTGCCGCGCATCCGCCAGTGGAACGACGAAGTGCACGCGGGCCAGTATCCGGTGTCGTTCATGGAGGAACTGAAGGAACGCGCGAAGGCGGAAGGGCTGTGGAACCTGTTCCTGCCGCACCTGAAGGACGACGAGCCGGGGATGGGCCTGACGAACCTCGAATACGCGCCGCTCGCCGAGATCATGGGGCGCGTGAGCTGGGCGTCGGAAGTGTTCAACTGCAACGCGCCGGACACCGGCAACATGGAACTGCTGCACATGTTCGCGACGCCCGAGCAGCGCGAACAGTGGCTGCTGCCGCTCTTGCGCGGGGAAATCCGCTCGGCGTTCGCGATGACGGAGCCCGACGTCGCGTCGTCGGATGCGACCAACATCACGACACGCATCGAGCGCGTGGGCGACGAGTACGTGATCAACGGCCGCAAGTGGTTCATCACGAACGCCGCGCATCCGAACTGCAAGATCTTCATCGTGATGGGCAAGACCGATCCCGAGGCCGAGTCGCACCAGCAGCAGAGCATGATCCTCGTGCCGCGCGACACGCCGGGCGTGACGGTCGTGCGCAACATCACGGTGGTCAATCACCACGCGCCGGAAGGGCACTGCGAGATCACGTTCGACAACGTGCGCGTGCCGGCGCGCAACCTGCTCGGCGAGGAAGGCAGCGGCTTCGCGCTCGCGCAGGCGCGCCTCGGGCCGGGCCGTATTCACCACTGCATGCGCTCGATCGGCGCGGCCGAGCTGGCGCTGGAGCTGATGGTCGACCGCGCGCAGTCGCGCGTCGCGTTCGGCAAGCCGCTGAACCGGCACGGCACGGTCGGCGAATGGATCGCGCGCTCGCGTATCGAGATCGACCAGGCACGCCTGCTGGTGCTGAAGGCCGCGTGGATGATCGACAAGGTCGGCGCGAAGGCGGCGCGCAAGGAAATCTCGATGATCAAGGCGCTCGTGCCGACCGTCTATACGGACGTATGCGACCGCGCGATGCAGGTATTCGGCGCGGCGGGCTTGAGCCCCGATACGCCGCTGGCCGACCTGTGGACCTGGGGCCGCGCGCTGCGCTTCGCCGACGGTCCGGACGAGGTGCACCTGCAGGCCATCGCGCGGATGGAGATCAAGGGCGGCGAACCCGGCGCGACGACGCCGTACCTGACGCCGCCGCCGCGCGGCTGAGCGCCGCGCCGCACGGGAGCGCGACGTGGGTGAACGGGAGGCGCACGCCGTATTAAGATGCCGGCAAGGAGATCCGGCGATGCGCCTTTCGAAGATTGATCTGAACCTGTTCGTCGTATTCGAGGCGATCTACAACAAGCGCAACCTGACGCGCGCGGCCGAGGTGCTGAACCTCACGCAGCCGGCCGTCAGCAACGCGCTCGCGCGGCTGCGCAAGACGCTGAACGATCCGCTGTTCGTCAGCACGCCAGCCGGGATGATGCCGACGCCGATGGCCGAGAACATCGTCGGCCGCGTGCGCGAGGCGCTGCAATTGCTGGATTCGAGCGCGCACGAAGGCGACGTGTTCGATCCGGCTTCGTCGGAGCGCGTGTTCCGGCTCAGCATGAGCGACCTGACCGAGGCGTTGTTGCTGCCCGCGCTCGGCGAATTGCTGCAGACGCATGCGCCCGGCATGCACGTGCGCAGCTACACGATGGACCGCCGCGAAGTCGCGACCGCGCTCGCGAACGGCTCGGTCGACATCGCGATCGACGCGCCGCTGATCGGCGATCCGCATCTGCACCAGGCGCTGCTCGTGCAGGACCGCTACGCGTGCATGATCCGCGACGATCACCCGTTCAAGGGCGATACGCTGACCATGGACGACTACCTGTCGATGGGCCACATCCACGTATCGAGCCGCCGCAAGGGCAGCGGGCACGTCGACGCGGAACTGACGCGGCTCGGGCTGCGCCGCAACATCCAGATGCGCGTGCAGCACTACATGGTCGCGCCGCTGATCGCGATGCGCAGCGACCTCGCGCTGACGGCGCCGCTGCGGCTGCTGCAGCGCTATCCGGCGCGGATTCTCGAACTGCCGTTCGAGATGCCGGGGCTCGACTACTTCTGCTACTGGCATCGCAGTGCCGATCAGGATCAGGGCAGCCAGTGGCTGCGCGAGCAGTTGATGGCGTTGATGGGCGGGATGGGGGAGGTGCGGTGATGGGCGGGGCGTGCGCGTCGCGCGTTACCCCCGGCGCTTGCCGACTCAATACGAATCGTCGTCGAAGCGGGACGATGCCGGCCGGCGCTTCATGTCCTTCAGCCAGTTCCTGACCTGATCCGGGTCCTCGAACTCGCGCAGCGCGACGCTCAGGTCCTGGTTGCTCCGCTGCGTGCCGGCAATGTCGCGTGCCAGCATGCGCAGCACGGTATCGGGCGCAACCTTGGTGGACGACGCGATCCCGTACGTGCGCCGGAAATCATTCTCGACGTGCACGATCTCCTGATCGAGTTCGCGCAGCTGTTCCTCGAGGATGCCGTTGTAGCGCGTGAGCCGCGCTTCGCTGAGGCCGTCGATCGCACGCCGGTCGATCTGTTCGATCTCCAGCTGCAGTTCGAGCAGTTGCAGCAGGTTGCCCTTCTCGTAGGCGCGGTTGACCCGCTGCATCAGCACGGTCTTGCGTTGCTGCTCCTGCGGATCGGGTTCGCGATCGGGATGCAGCGCGCTGGCCAGCTTGCGATAGATCTCGCGGATCGACTTGTTCGATTCGGCCTGCTCGGCTTCGATGCGCGCCTGTGCCGCCGATTGCTTCGGTGCCTTCTTGCGCTTCGCGCGCTGCGCCTCGCGGGCCGCGTGGGCGGCCATGTCGCGCTCGAACTGGGCGTCGAGTTCGGCCTGCAGGCGTTCGGCGAGTTCCTCGGGCGACAGCGTGTCGAGACCTTCTGGCGGTTGCGGTTCGGGCTCCTGTTCCCGTCCCGGTTTGGCGGGCTCGGGAGCGGCCGCTTCGTGGCCGGTGTGCGCGGGGCCGGCATGCCGGTTGTAGATGATCTTCAACGTCGCGTCGTCGCTGACGTCGAGCAAATCACCCGCCATATCCACGATCAGGTCGGACAGCGTGCGCTGCTCGGCCTTGCTCAGACCCTTCTGCAGGAACGCGTCGTCGAGCAGATGGATCAGCCGGATGCGCAGCGCCGTCGCTTCCTGTTCGAGCGGCAACAACCCATCGACGAACTTCTTCTGGAACGCCGGCATCACGGCTTCCCACGCGCCGAGCCGCTCGCGCCGCTTTTCGATCTGCTTGACGAGCGTATTGAACGTTTGCTGGGCTTTCGACAGGCTGGCTGTCTCGTGGCCGGGTGCGATGGCGACCGCGGCACCGCGACGTGCGGTCATGATGAGTGTCCTCCGGCCGCGGCGGGACGCGCGGCAGGCCGGTATTTTAGCCGCATGCCCCACGGGACGGCGCGGAGTTGGGGGCGTCCTCTCGGCGACCGGCGGCGCGTCAGTGCGTCACGGCCGCCGCTGCCGGCGCGCCGGCATCCGAACCCGGTGCGCCGTTCGGGCCGTAGGCCGCTTCGGCGCGCTTGTGTTCGGCAAGGCGCTTCGCGGCCAGGCGTTCCTGCGCGGCGACGATGTCGTCCGGATAGCTGTCGCCGTCGCCGATCGTCGGGTTGTAGCCGACCGATTCGAGGTCGAGCAACTCCTGGCGCACTTGCGCGCGGGTGAGCGTCGAGTGCGACGGCGATTGTGCGTACGACATGGTCGGTGCGGCGAGCAGCGCGATGGCTGTAGTGGCGACGGCGGCGATGGTAACGATGAGCGATTTCACGATTTCCTCAGACAGTTTCGTTTGCGGTTCGGCGCATTGGGGCAGGTCGAACCGACGGAGCAAGTTTAGGAACCCGGAACGGCCGGATAAACGGCGATTCCTGGCGAGCTGTGTTCCAGAATGCGTGGGAGTGCGCAACGCGCATGCCGTGGCGATCACGCATCGGTGATTGCTGCGGCGGTGCTTGCCGCATTGACCGTTCCCGACGCGCGCGGCGTGGCGGCCGCGATCGCATCGATGGTGCCGCTTGGGCCTGCGTAGCTCAGCGGTAGGTGCGTGCATCGGTCGTGCGGCCAATGATCCGGTACGTGGCCAGTGCGACCGGCCGGCCCAGCGTCCAGGCTGGACTCCTGATCGAGGCAATCGGTTTTACTTGTCGTGCGGCAGGTGGGTGCGCGCGAATGCCGGTCGATGCGGCTGCGGATCGATTGGTAGACCCATGGTCGACGCACGACGAACTGCCCGAAAGAATGGGTTGCGTGCGCAGTCGGCGCGGGCTGGAGGGTGACCCTTCAATCGCCGAACAACTGCCCCTGCCCGGAGATCACGCGTTCGAAATCGTCGCGCAGGAACGGCAGGATCGCATCGGCGACGGGCTGAAGCTGGCGGCTCAGATAGAACGCATAGTCGATCGGCGAACGCATCGTTTCGAGCGGCTCGGGGCCGGCCGTCGTCATCACGTAGCTGATCCAGCCGCCGCGCTGATACTGCAGCGGCCGGCCCTGCGCGTGATTGAACTCGTCGGCGATGCGTGCCGCGCGCACGTGCGGCGGCACGTTGCGCTCGTATTCGCGCAGCGGCCGGCGCACGCGCTTGCGGTAGACGAGCTGGTCGTCGAATTCGCCGGCCAGCGTGCGCCGCACATAGTCGCGAACGAAATCCTGGTACGGTTCGCGCCTGAACACGCGCCGGTACAACTCGCGCTGGAATTGCTGCGCGAGCGGCGTCCAGTCGGTGCGCACCGTTTCGAGCCCCTTGAACACGAGATCCTCGCCGCCGTCGGCCGTTGCCGCGAGCCCCGCATAGCGCTTCTTGCTGCCTTCTTCCGCGCCGCGCACGGTCGGCATCAGGAAGCGGCGGTAATGCCGCTCGTATTGCAGCTCCAGCGCGCTGTCGAGCCCGAACTGTTCGCGTAGGTGGACGTGCCACCAGCGATTCACGTGCTCGACGAGCGCGCGGCCCTTGGCGCCGGCTTCGTCGTCGTCATGTGCGCGGCCGAGCCATACGAACGTCGAATCGGTATCGCCGTAAATCACTTCGTAACCCTGAGCTTCGATCAGTGTGCGCGTGCGGTGCATGATCTCGTGGCCGCGCATCGTGATCGACGACGCGAGGCGCGGGTCGAAGAAGCGGCAGCCCGTCGAGCCGAGCACGCCGTAAAACGAATTCATGATGATCTTCAGCGCCTGCGACAGCGGCGCGTTGTGCTGCCGCTTCGCGTCGTCGCGGCCCTCCCATACGCGGCGCACGATGTCGGGCAGGCAGTGCGCGGTGCGCGAGAAGCGCGCACCGAGAAAACCGGGCACCGAAGCATCGTCGCCAGGATTCGCGAGCCCCTCGATCAGGCCGACCGGGTCGATCAGGAACGTGCGGATGATTGACGGATAGAGGCTCTTGTAGTCGAACACGAGCACCGAGTCGTACAGCCCGGGCCGCGAATCCATCACGAAGCCGCCGGGGCTGTTCTGACCCGTCACGTCGCCGAGGTTCGGGGCGACATAGCCGAGCCGGTGCATGCGCGGCAGGTACAGGTGCGTGAACGCCGCGACCGAGCCGCCGGTGCGATCGGCCGCGAGGCCCGTGACGCTCGCGCGTTCCAGCGCGAAGGACAGCAGGTCGGCCTTGTCGAAGATGCGCGTGACGAGTTCGCAGTCCTTCAGGTTGTAGCGCGCGAGCGCGGGCTTGTCGTGCTCGAAGCGGCGCTGGATCTCGTCCATCCGCTGGTACGGGTTGTCGATCGACTTGCCTTCGCCGAGCAGCGACTGCGACACGTATTCGAGGCTGAACGACGGGAAGGTCCACGTCGCGGATTTCAGCATGTCGATGCCGTCGAGGATCAGCCGGCCGGCCGCGCCCGCGAAGAAGTGGTCGGGCTGCTGGCCGTGCGCGCGCCAGTCGAGCGCGCTGCCGCCGCGCCCGAGCTTCAGCGGGATGCCGTATTGCTCCGCGTGCGCATGCAGGATGCGCAGGTCGAACTGCACGAGATTCCAGCCGATCACCGCATCGGGATCGTGCCGGTCGAACCAGTCGTTGAGCCGCGCGAGCATCGCGGGGCGGCTGTCGCAGTAGTCGAGGTCGAAGTCGAGGGTGCCTGCGCTGCCGCTCGCGCCGCCGTTCGGTGGCCCGAGCATGTAGACCTGGCGCTGTCCGCAGCCTTCGAGCGCGATCGAGTACAACTCGCCGTGGACGCTGGTTTCGATGTCGAGCGACACGCAGCGTAGCGCAGGGCGGTAACCGGTTGCGGGCTTCAGCTCGCCGCCGGTGAGCGTGCCGTCGCGGCCGGGCTGGCCGCGAAACGCCACGCATGCGGTGATGAAGCGCTCCATTGCGTAGCGGTCGGGCGGCTGCACGTCGGCTTCGTAGACGTCGACGCCGGCGGCGGCGAGCCGCTTCTGGAGCCCGGACAGATGCCGGTAGCGCTTGCAATAGAGGCCGACGACCGGGCGTTGCCGGAAGTCGCGCAGCGCGAGCGGCCGCAATTCGGCTTCGCGCTCGCCGGCCAGTGCGCGTTCGGCGAGTGCCTGCTGTTCGGCCGGGATGAACGCGACGGCTTCCTGCGGGCGCAACCGCACGCGGCGCGGACCGTGTTCGGTTGCCAGCCAGAACTCGATCTCGATGCCGGATGCGGTGTCCCGCCAGTGGCGGGTAAGGATGAAGCCCTGCTCGAACGCCGTCAAAACGCTTGCTCGTCGTGGATGCCCAGGCGGCGGATTTTAGCGCCTGGAAGCGGTTCGCGCCGATAGCGGCGCCATGGCATCAGGTGGCAGGAAGCCGGTGCGTGATGCGCCATCCCGTGCGGGCCGCATCGATCGGCCGCAGCGACCAGCGACGCGCGACGATCGCGTGGCGCTTCTGCGTGACGTATTCGTCTACGGCAAGTTCGAGGGTATCGTCACCGACGCGGGATAGTGTCGCGGTGGCGCCGGAGCCGTCCGCGAATTCGATGACGGCGGGGTGTGGTTTGGCGGTGCGCGGCGCATCGTGGTCGAGCGTCACGATGCTGCCCGGATAGAGGTGCGAATGGCGGGTACGCAGCAGGACGGCGGTGGGCATGGAAGGCGCTCCGGAAAACGCCGGCTTGGGCAACGTGTGAGCCGGATTCCGGAGCCTACCTGAAGGTGAGCGTTCGCGGGGGCATGGCGAGCGGCCGCCAGGATGGTCGGTGCCTGAGGCCGGACCCGAACCGGCATCCCCTCAAACATGCCCCTCGTGCTCGATCGCCCCACCATGCGCCGCCCGCGTCACGACCCGCACCGGCACCCCTGACGCCCTGGCCGCCCGCTTCGCCCACATCGCCGTCAGAATCGGCACGAGAATCGCCGTCACGAGGCACGCGGTCGCGACGATCGCCGTCGCCGCCGGCACCATCGGTTTGAACTTCGGAATCATCTCGCCGATGATCGCCGGGTTCGCGACCGCGGCGCCGGCCGTCGACGACGCGGCCAGCCCCGCCGTCCCGTTGCCGCCGCCCAGCAACTTGTCCGCGAGAATCAGCGGCACGCCCGTCACGACGATCACCGCGAGCCCGAGCGCGATGCCCGGTAGCCCGCTCTTCGCGATCACGTTCAGATCGATGCCGTTGCCGAGCGCGAAGCCGAAGAACGGAATCAGCGGATGCACGCAGCGGCCGAACAATTCGCGCAACTCCACGTCGAGATTGCCGAGCACGAAACCGATCAGAAACGGCAGCACCGCGCCGACGAAGAGCCGCGTCTCGAACACCGCGACGCCGGCCGCACCAAGAATCAGCATGCTGACGAGCGGCCCCGATTCGATCGACATCAGCACGAACGCGCCGGCCTCTTCGTTGGTGCCGTATTGCTGCATCACGGCCGCATAGAGGCCGCCGTTGGTCATGTCCATCGACGTCGTGATCGCGAGCAGCGACAGGCCTGCGAACAGGCCCGTGCGGATGCCGTCGTCGGGGATGAACCGCGCGGCGATCACCGTCGCGAGCCACGCGACCACGATCTTCGTCGCGAGCAGCGTGCCCGACTTGCGCAGCACGACACCCGTCGCGCGCAGGTCGATCGTCGCGCCCATGCAGAAGAACCAGACGGCGAGGATCGGCACGGTGCCCGCGATCAGACCGTTGGTGAACGAGCCGAAGTACTTGCCGGCGTTCGGTGCGAACGTGTGCACGCACGCGCCCAGCAGCATCGGCACCAGCATGAGTCCGCCCGGAATGCGGTCGATGGCCTGTTTCAGCTTCACGTCTCCTCCGTGGACGTCGATGCGTCCCGTTGTCGAATGATGTCTGCTGACTGACTATAGGACATGATTCGGAACGGTGGTCCGTTTTCGTGAATTTCGATGGTCGTCGTATCATCTGGACGCGGCCGGCGCCGAGGTGACGACTGTGACGACCGTCGCGCAGGATCGAGCGTATGCGGGCCGCGAACCGGCAAACCGGAAAAAAACACTACGGCGTAGAGGGCGAATGATGAAAATGATGATGCACATGGGCATCGCGTTGCTGGTGCTCGGCGCGAGCCTGGGCGCGAACGGCGCGCAAGCGAAGAGCACGGTCGATTGC
Source organism: Burkholderia sp. E168m22 (assembly GCF_001319805.1). Taxonomy (NCBI): domain Bacteria; kingdom Pseudomonadati; phylum Pseudomonadota; class Betaproteobacteria; order Burkholderiales; family Burkholderiaceae; genus Burkholderia; species Burkholderia sp. E168m22. The sequence continues at coordinate 90,362 of NZ_BBSK01000112.1, read as the reverse complement.
GGGAAGCTCGATGCGGCCACGAACGGCCCCGACGACAACTTCCGGCCGCCGGCGTCCGGCACGGTCATCGGTATGGGCCGCGCGTATTTCTACTCGGCGCCCGACGCGCAATGCATCACGAAGCGCACCTTCATCGTCCCCGGCGATTCGGTGACCGTCTACAAGTCGCACGGGCGCTGGTACGACATCATGTACGTGAACGGCAAGACCGGCGACGACTTCGAAGGATGGGTCGAGCAGGGCCGCGTGCGCCTCGGCGGCCAATACGGCGCGCAGTAGTCGCCGTCGGCGGCGCCGTTACACCGTTGCCCCGGCGAAATCGCGCTGCAGGTTCTCCGCGCGCAACGGCCGCTGGTACAGGTAGCCCTGCGCGTACTGGATCCCGACCGCATGCAGCGCGCGATGTTGCGCTTCGGTTTCCACGCCTTCCGCGATGATCTTCAGGCCGTAGTGATGCGCGACGGCTGCGATTCCCTCGATCAGCCTCGAGCTGCCGCTGTCCAGTTGCGACACGAACTGTCGATCGATCTTCACGTAGTCGAACGGAAAGCGCGACAGCATGTCGAGATTGCTGTGATGCGTGCCGAAATCGTCGATCGCGAATTTCGCGCCTTTCGATCGCAATGCATGGAAGATCTCGGTGGTGCGCGCGTTTTTCTCGAGCAGGATGCGCTCGGTGACTTCGAGCACCAGCGTGAAGCCGGGCGGCAGCGCGCGGATCGCTGCCTCGACGTCGGTCACGAACCGCCCGCGCTCGAGATCCTGCGGCGCAATGTTCACGGCAATGCGCAGCGGCGCGGACGGCGTCAGCGCGGTCAGCTCGGCGACCGCCGTGCGCAGCACGAACTCGGTGACCTTCGGCAGCACCGTGCTCGATTCCACCTGCGGGATGAACACGGCCGGGCTGATGGCCCCCCACTTCGGATGGTGCCAGCGCAGCAGCGCCTCGACGCCGACCGTCCTGCGCGTCTGCACGTCGACGATCGGCTGATACACCACATGGAACTCGTCGCGCCTGAGCGCGTGGCGCACGGCTTTCAGCAACAGCCGCCGTGGTGCCATCGCGAGCAGGTAGGCGGCCATCACGAGGCTGTCGGCGAGCAGCACGATCGTCGCGCAGATCAGCCGGTAATGGCGCTGGACCTGTGACGCGTAGCGCGCCGATGCGATGACCGACACCGTGAACGGCCAGCGCTGCGAAGCGATCGTGCTGCCGCCTGCGGGGGCCGCTTCCGTTTCCGGCGAGAACTTCCCGTGCTGATCGAGACGACCTGCACCCGCGATCGACAGCGTGGCCGTTTCCGCCCCGTTGCCGGTGCCGTGGGCGAGTGCGTCGGCCACGTAGTCGCTCTCGATCACATACAGGACGCCCGCGCCGCGCGCGGTGGATCGGAATACGGACAGCACCGGAATGCCATGCTGGAACGGCGTCTGGCGGAGCAGCGTGACGGCCATCGAGCCCGGTTCCGGCTCGCGCGCATACGCGGTGAGCGGCAGGTCGATCGAACCGAGCGCCGACGAGCACATGAGGCGGCCGTCGCTCACCAGCCCGACCGCACGCAGATAGCGCAGGCGAGTGCCCACTTCGGCGAGTGTCCGGAACACCGTCGCGCATGGCCGCCCGACGAGCGCGCTCAGCTCGTCCGCGTGTCGGAGGCGCACGCCGTCCAGGATGCGGTCCACCGAAGCCACGATGTCGTTTGCCACGGCGCGCTCGTTCGCTGTGACGGCATCGCGTGCGTAGCGGTCGGCCAGTACGATCGCGAACGCGGGCACGAGCACGCAAATGATCACGGCGGCGAGAAACATGACGCGCGGCCACGCGCCGCTGCGGTGGAAGAGGAGTGTCGAGCCGGGCGTGAGCGCCCGCAGCCCCGCGATTGCCTTTGGTGTTATACGCATGAGGTGGCAAGTCGAACCGGTCGATACACCAGCGGCACGCACGCCGCATGCCCGAGTCGGGCCAGGCGGCTCGCGCGCCGGTTTCGGATGCCTATCGATGCGGCCGTCGCTTGTCGCGATCGTCCATCGATCGGGCGGTATCCCTCAATAACATGCGTACATTAAGCATGTATATAGGCGCAGCGTATCGAAAAAAGCCCCGGCCGCACAGTGTGTGCAGCCGGGACGAAAGACACCGTCTCTTGGCACGAGGATGGTGCGCGGCAAGTATATGATGCGGCGCGCTATTACGAAATATTGTTGTCTAAAAATTGGTGTCGTTTTGTGATTGTGTCTCAAAAAGAAACATTTCCGCGTGGCCCGCTTTCGGCGGTCGGCCGCGAGGGTGTCGAGCAGGAGCTTTGCGATGGAAGAAAATACCGCGCCCAACGTCATCGTGATCGACGGCGCCGCCCTGGCGGACGGCGGTTCGCTGTGGATCAGGATTTTGGTGGACGGGCAGGCCCAAGACTATTCGCTCGATCGCGTACTCGCATCGCGCGGTACGCCGCGCTACGACAGCATCCGCAGCGCGCACGGCGTACTGTCGAACGAAGAGCGACGGGAGTTGCGGGTGCTGCTGGAGCGCATCGCCGACCCCGCGATGTGGGCCGGCATCGTCGACACGTTCATCCAGGTGCTGAAGCGCTCCGACGCGTGATGAACGATGGCGTGCCGGGCGAGATTCAGAAGTCGTTGCGCATCTTGTGGAGCAGGCCGCTGGGTGACTGATGCGTGTCCACGGCAGTGAGGACATCGGTCAGGAACCACGGCAGGTTCAGCTGCGTGTTGGAATCGCCGACGCAGACGCGGATCGGCGGCGCGCTGGAGGGGGCGTGGGTGCCTGGTGCGGCGTCCCGCGACGGCACGCAATTTTTCGCGTATGCCTGAGCCGGAACCGGCGGCGCGACGGCACCCGAGGGCGCACCGGCGATGGCCGGCAGGCTGATGGCGGCAAACAGGGTCAGGGTGGCGGCAACGGCGACGCGTTTCATGAGGATTCTCCGGCGATGCTCGTTCGACCATGCGGGCCGGTGCGAGTTCGTGCGTGCGAGAGGCGTGTCACGTGCCCGAACGGGCCGCTTGGCCGCGTGCGACGCCGATCGCCTGCCCCGGTCGTCGGCCGCGCCGCTGCCGCGGCGCTTCTCCCGTCCGGCGCCGTAAGGCGCGCGTCAACGCGCTCGCGCATCCCGTCACTGATACCCGTAACACTGCTTCAGCCCCGCGTAGTCGTAGAAGTGGCTGCCCGGCGCGAGCTTCGCACCGTCGCACGCGGCCTGGAAATCCGTCTCGCGCTCGTTGTACAGCATCTTCACGATGAGCCGCGACCCGTTGCGATAGACATCCCACTGCATGTTCGCGGCCATCGGCGAGACCTGGTCGCCGCACCACGGATTGTTCGCATACGTGTACGTCTGCGCCTGCGGCGTCGGCACGAACACGTTCTTCAGGTTCATGATCGACGCGAACGGAATTACGATCTCCGCATGCGTGAAGCGCAGCTTCGCGGCGCGTGTCAGGTCGCCGCGCGCGATCGAATCGACTTCGCCGAAGAAGTCGTCCTGCAGCACCTTCGCCATCCGGTACGTCACCGGGTTCGCTTCCTGGATGCCGGGCCCCTTCTGGTAGTAGTCCTCGGCATCCTGGAGGTACGCGAGATACTGCGCCTGCTCCGCGCCGATGTACTTCTCCATCGTCACGCCGCCGGTTTCCGCGGTCATGGCCGGCGCGACCTGCAGCAGGTTGTACAGCACGTTCACCGCATCGACGGCCGTCGCGATCTTCGTCTTGCCGTCGCCCTTCAGCGTGTTGGTGAACTTGCCGTCCGTCGACGTGAACGCATAGGTGCCGGTGTTCGCGAACGTGTAGCCGTCGGAGCCGAGCTTCGCGATGAAGGCCGGCGACACGAGCGCGGCCAGCACCGTTTGCGCGACGTCGGCCGCCTGCGGTGCGGCCTTGATCGCCTTCAGCTTAGCGGCCACCGTCGCGTCGTTTGCATAGGTCTGGTACGCCTGGCTCGCCTGATAGGTCGCGTAGTACGGATCGCTCGTGTCGGTCACGAGATCGGTGGCCGGCTTCAGCGAGTGGAAATACAGCAGGAAGCGGTTGATGCCGGCCGGCTGTGCGACCGGTGCGCTCGCCGGATAGCCGGCCGGCGCGGCCGGCAGCGTGATGGCCGGCGCCAGTGCCGGCTGCGCGGCAACCAATGCCGCCGAGAAATACGTCGAACTGTCGACCGCGCGATCCTGGCCCGAGTTGACGACGACCACCTGCCGGTTGCCCGTCGCAAACAGCGCGGGCAACCGCTGCGCGAGACGCGCGGCGAGTTGCTGATGTTCGCGGATGCCGGTTTGCGTGAGGTTGCCGTACCCGGGTGTCGAAATGCCCTGCACGCCATAACCGAGCAGCGCATTGGCCTTCATCATCGCGTACGTGTCGGCCTTGAGCTGCGCGCCGAGCGCGGTCAATGCGCCGTCGGCCTCGGCCTTGACCAGCATCGCGTAGATCGCGCCGTCGTACTTGAAGCCCGACAGCCCGCGTGAGCCGTGACGGGCGACGAGTTCGGTATAGACCGGTGCGTAGCCGGCCGGCGGCGCTTCGTACGTTGCCGCGTCCTGCTGCGGGCGGTACGGCGTCTTCGTCTGGTAGTAGGTCGCGGGTGTCGGAGCCGGCGTGGGCTGAGGTTGCGGTTGCGGCGCGGGCGTCGTGCCGTTGTTGTCGGCCGACGTGGCGGGCTGCGTCGAGTCATCCCCGCCGCAAGCAGCGAGCAACAGGCCGGCAATCGTGAGGGCGGCGGCGGTGCGGGTCGGGCGTGTCATCGTGGCGGGCAACGGACGGGACGATGCGCATGTGCGTCGTCCCGTCTCCGGGGGAATGTGGTCGAGCCCCGAAGTGTTGCAAGCGACTTTGACAGCAGAATGTCAGGATGCGGTCGGACAATCGTCGGATGGCCGCCGAGTCGACGATGACGGCTGGCCGCTGCCAGCCCGTGTGCTGGCGTTCAGTGCAGCCCGGCCGATGCGATCGAGCGCACCGTATCTGTGATGTTCACGCAGCGCGACAGGCCGAAATGCTCGGCTTCGCGGCGTTCCGGTTCGCTGCTCGCGATCCCGACCGCGCGCTCCGGCGGTACGCCGAGCGCTTGCAGCGCGACATCGAACGGATGCTGATTCGATCCGGAGTTCTGTTGATCCGAATCCGTGACGACGACCGAGAAGCGGTCGAGGTTCGCGCGGCCGAACTGGCCTTCGAACATGTCGCTGAGCCGAGCGGCCGGCAGCGTCGTGACGAGACCGAGCCGATAGCCTTCTTCCGATGCCCGGTCCAGCCACTGGATGATCGCGTCGCGTTGATGGCGCGATTCGCGTGAATCCGGTGTGGCTTCGATCTGCGCGAATGCTGCGTCGAGACGGGTGACGATGGCTTCGATGACCACGGTGATTCCTTTTCAGAAACGTGATGATCCGTTCGCCGACGGGAATGCCACACACCTTAGCGTCGATCCGGAAAACGCGACTAATTAATATTTTTCGTCGACTCATACGATTTGGCTAATGAATGGGGTGGCAAGCCAGCGCGGGCGCGGAATGCGGGTCGCGCGGCATGTCCCGCATGAATTGCATCGTATCGATCGCGTTCAACGTGATGCACCAGCGTGGCGCGCAGTGTGAATGCATCGAGTCTATGCATATGGAAAAACGGCATATCGAGCGATGCCCGCCCGATATGCCGCGTCGTGATGCTGCGCGCGAACAACTGCGATCAATGCAGCTTGATCGACGGCTGGTGACGGCTTTGCAGCCAGTGGCTCAGCGACTGGAACAGCGCGCGCTTCATGCCGACCACGCTGAACAGGTGCTTGCGATACAGGAACTTGTACAGCCCGATCGCCGCCAGCCCGTCGACGATCAGCGAGCGCGAGCGCCCGCCGATGTCCGCCTGGTACACGGCGCCCGCATGCCCGAGCGACACGACGGTGCCCGCATCGCGGAACGTGAAGCCGGCCACCGGCTTGCCGGCGACGCGCCGCGCGAATGCGTTGACCAGATACACCGCCTGCTGATGAGCGACCTGCGCGCGCGGCGGCAGAAACCCGCCTGCACCGGCCGACGGGCACGCGGCGCAGTCGCCGAACGCATACACGTGCGGATCGTCGGGGGTCTGCAGCGTGTCGGTCACGATCACCTGGTTCGACCGGTTGAGCGCGATGTCGCCGATGCTCCGCAGCATCGCGGGGCCCGCGACGCCGGCCGCCCAGATCGTGATGTCGCTCGCGAGCCGTTCGCCGGTCGCGGTCGTCACGGCATCCGCGCCGACTTCCGCCACGCGCGTCTCGGTCAGCACGTCGACGTTCAGCGCGCGCAGCTGCGCGTGCATCTTGCCGGACAGCCGTTCGTCGAGCGCCGGCAGGATGCGCGGGCCGCCTTCGATCAGCCGGATGTGCACGTCACGCGCGGACACCAGCGCCTTGAAGCGGTACGTCGTCAGTTGCTGAACTGCATGGCGCAGCGCGGCGGCCAGCTCGACGCCCGTCGCGCCCGCACCGATCACGTTGATGCAGATCGGCGCCGCGCGCCGCGCGGGCTGCTGCTCGGCCAGGTGATTCGCCTTCGTGCACGCAGCCAGGAACTTGCGGCGGAAATCCTCGGCCTGATCGAGGTTTTCGAGCGGCAGTGCATGACGCTCGGCGCCCGGCACGTTGAAGAAGTTCGTCACGCTGCCGACTGCCAGCACCAGATCGTCATAGTCGAGCGTGCGCTGCGGCAGGATTTCCGTGCCGTCCGCATCCTGCACGGCCGCGATCGTCGCCGTGCGCGCCGCGCGGTCGACCTGCTGCAGCGCGCCCTGCACGAAGCGGAAGCCGTGGCGCTTCGCCTGTGCCGCGTATTCGATCGTGTGGGAGGCCGGATCGCGATGGCCCGATGCGGCTTCGTGCAGCAGCGGCTTCCAGAAGTGCGTTGGATAGCGGTCGACGAGCACGACGTCGGCCTGCCCGCGGCGCCCGACCGTATCGCCGAGGCGCGTCGCGAGCTGCAGGCCGCCGGCGCCGCCGCCGACGATCACGATGCGCGGCAGGCGCGGTGCGCGGTCCGTTGCAAGGGTGGGCGTGGTGTTGTCCATGTTGGGCTCCCGCTGAATGACGATTCGGATGACATTGCTCAAGAACCGACGATATAGTTTCGAACCCACTCGAACAATTTAATGTTTATAAGCGACTCATATGTATTCACTTATAGGAAAGACCGCGACGTTCCGGCAGTTGAAGGCGCTGGACATGATTGCGCGGCTCGGCAGCGTGTCGCGCGCGGCCGAGGAGCTGAACCTGACGCAGCCGGCCGTGTCGCTGCAGGTTCGCCTGCTCGAGGAGGCCGTGGGCGCCGCGTTGCTGCAGCGGGTGGGGCGTGGCGTGCAACTGACCGCGGCCGGCGAGATCGTGGCGCGCTACGCGCGCGAGATCCTGCATCTATGGAGCGAGGCCGGCGACGAAGTGGCCGCGTTGACGGGCGATCTCGGCGGCACGCTGCGGATCGGCGCGATCACGACGGCCGAATACCTGATCCCGCCGCTGCTCGTCAAATTCACCGCGACGCGCCCGCACGTGAAGACCTATTTCAAGGTCGGCAACCGCGACGACATCATCCGCATGCTCGCGACGCATGAAATCGATCTCGCGGTGATGGGCAGCGCGCCGAAGGAACTGCGCACGCACGCGGTGGAGTTCGCGAAGCATCCGATGGTGTTCGTCGCGGCGCCCGGCCATCCACTGATGCAGCGCAAACGCGTCGCACTAAAGGATCTCGAATCCGCGCACCTGCTCGTGCGCGAACGCGGCGCGGGCACGCGCTCGACCGTCGAGAGCCTGTTCAAGAACGCGGGCCACCGCTTTCATGTGGGCTCCGAACTGTCGAGCAACGAGGCGATCAAGCAGATGGCCGAAGCCGGGCTCGGCGTCGCGTTCCTGTCGTTGCACGCGTGTGCGCTCGAACTGCGCACGGGGCTGCTCGGGCAACTGCCGTTTCCCGGCAATCCGATCGAGCGCGAATGGTACGTGGTCACGCTCGCCGACCGGCGGATCTCGCAGGTGACGGGGCTGTTCCGCGACTTCCTGATCAAGCAGGGCGCGCCGGTGATCGACGGCGCGACGGTGGCGCCGCACGAGCGGCGGCGCAAGTAGGCGGCGTGTCGACCGGCCGGTCAGACGAGCCCGAAGTCGTCGTTGCTGTCGGGAATCGACGCGAGCAGCCGTTCGAGCCGGTACCAGCCGACGATGCGCAGGCCCCACGCGGCGATGGCGGTGCGTGTGTTGCGGGCGTTGGGGCCGGATGAAGGACGGGCGGCGGACGGCGAGCGTGCGATGAACGCCGCGCGCTGCGGGCAGGAATGGGGCATGACGGGCTCCGTAGGTGTCGGATGAGGCGATCGTAAGCGCTGCGGCACCCGCCGGCGCGCACGCAAGGATCGTCCCGAGCAGAAACGGATGATCTTTTTCTGTTCGATTCAGCGGCGGCCGCGCAGGGCCGGCACGCCGGCCCGAAACGCGTCACAATGCGCGTTCGGCACCTGATCTGGTGGAGACCATCAATGAGCGATCCGATTCTTGCCGCGCCGGCGGACAACGGCGTCCCGGTCAGCCTGCGCTCCAGCCGCGGGCTGGGCTGGCGTGGCTTCGGCGCGTCGCTGCTGGAGATTCGCGCGGGGACGTACCGGATTCCGGCGGCCGAGCATCACCGGATCGGCGTGCATATCGGCGCGCCGGTGCGCGCGGATTGCGTGTGCGACGGCGAGCGCGTGTCGCGCATCCAGGCGCACGGCGACGTCGACGTGATTCCGGCTGGCCTGCCCGGCCAATGGACCGACAGCGCCGATTGCCGGATTCTGCATATCGCGCTCAGCGACACCTTCGTGCGGCGCACCGTCGAACAGCTCGAACTGAAGCCGTCGCACGCGCAGATCCGCCGGCGGCTACAGGTGCGCGACCCGCGGCTGCAGCACATCGCGTGGGCGATGGCCGCCGAACTCGAAGCGGAAGACGCATCGGACCCGCTCTACGCGGAGAGCCTGTGCACGGCGCTCGTCGCGCGGCTGGTCGACGGCCAGCCCGTGTTTCGCGAACGCCGGCGCACGCTGGCGCCGAAGGCGGCGGCGCGCGTGATCGACTATGTCGAGGCGAATCTCGACCGGCGCATGACGCTGGCCGAGCTCGCGGCGCTCGTGTCGATCAGCGTGCCGCATTTCAAGGTGCTGTTCCGCGAAACGCTCGGGATGCCCGTGCACCAGTACGTCGTGCGGCGCCGGGTGGAGCGCGCGAAGACGCTGCTGCTCGAAGGCCGGCTCAGCATCAGCCAGATCGCGCTGGAGGCCGGGTTTGCGCATCAGAGCCACATGGCGAACTGGATGAATCGCGTGCTCGGTGCGACGCCGACGGAGATTGCGCGGTCGGGCGTGCGGGGCGGGTTGCGGCTGGCGTATGACGGTGAGGATGGCGGGAAAGACGCATAACGCAACAGCGGTACACGGACGTTGCGTTTGATCCGAGGGCAATCGTCCAACAGGTCGTTGGACAATTGTCGCGCTCGTCTTCTCCGGTTTTGACGCGCTTGCATCGGAGCGCATGCATGGTTGGCGTACTCAGCACGTCATCCTTTCCTGCTCGATTCATCCCTCCGTGCGCGCCTTCCGGGCCGCGCAACCCGACAATCACAGCACCTTCATCCCTCAGGAGCGAATCGTGTTCGTGATCTTCGGAGCATCCGGCAACGTCGGCTTGTCGACCGTGACGACCTTGCGCAACGCAGGCCATTCCGTGCGCGCGGTGCTGCGCGACGCGCGCCATCGTGAACGTTTCATGCAGCTCGGCTGCGATGTTGCGATCGCGGACCTGACGGATGCGAACGCGATCGCCGCGGCGATCGACGGCGCGCAGGCGGTGCAGATACTGTGCCCGGTGCCGGCTGCCGACCCCGATCCGGCCGCGACGATGACGCGGACGATCGACGCAGCGACTGCCGCGCTCGCCGCGAATCCGCCGCCGGCGCTGCTCGCGTTGTCGGATTACGGCGCGGAGCTTGAAGGCAATACGGGTATCACGCGCCTGTTCCATGACTTCGAGGCACGGCTGAAGACGATCCCGACGCGATTGACGCTGCTGCGCTCGGCCGAGCATCTGCAGAACTGGGCGTGCGTGCTGCCGGTCGCGCTCGGTACCGGCGTGCTGCCGAGCTTCCATCATCCGGTCGGCAAGGCGTTTCCGACGGTCTGGGCGCCCGATGTGGGCATCGTCGCGGCGCCGCTGATGCTCGATGCGCCAGAAGGCGACAGCGGGCCGCGCATCGTCAGTGTCGAAGGGCCGCGGCGGGTGAGCGTGACGGCGATTGCGGAAACGTTGGGCACGGCGGCAGGTCGCGCGATCGTCGCGCACGCGCTACCGCGCGATACGTGGAGCGCGACGCTGCTGCGCGCCGGGCTCAGCGAGCGTCATGCGCAGCTGATCGTCGACCTGTACGACGTGCACAACGCGGGGCGGATCGATGTCGAAGCCGACGTGTCGGAGCGGGTGTACGGGACGACGACGCTGGAGGAAGCGCTTGCTGCGCTGGTGCGCGCGCATGCGGCGCCGGCGTGAGGCGGGACCACCGGCCGTCAGTCGCATACGAGGTTCGCCGGCGAGACGCTGCCTGGTCGCCGTGCGCGTCGACTTCCGAATCTATTCCAGGCCATTCGCCTAATCCCATTGCGAAAGAAGCTCGGCCGGAATCGCGTTGACAACCTCGACATAGCGTTTGCCAACGCACTGTTCAGCCCGCTTCAGCAATATCGGGATAGGGCTGCTTGGTTCGTTCGCTTCAAACCACTGACGCGCCGTACGCATCGGGTGACGTGACGGTCGAGCCGTGGTGGGCTTCCATGATGGCGACGATTGGTCGGACCATTGCCGCATCGGTACCCGGTGCGTACGTGCAGGTCGTTGGTTACACCGACAACGTACCGGCTGGAGCGATATCCCGGGGCAACAATCAGGCGCTTTCAGAGGCTCGGGCTCGAGAGGTCGCGCGGATTTTCGCGGCCGCGGGAGTGCCGATGCAAAACATCTCGGCAACCGGACAGGGGGATGCCGATCCACTTGCCGACAACGGCACGGCGCCGGGCAGGTCACGAAATCGCCGGGTCGAAGTGACCGTATCGAATTGAGCGACGCGTCGGGACGCCGCCCGATTCGGCGATACAACGGACCTGTCTGTTGCAGCAGGCATGGTGGGATGCTCAATCCGCCTGACGCCCCCGCCCCCTGTTCAACACCGCATACGCCGCCGACCCGATCACGATCCCCCAGAACGCCGACCCGAGTCCGAGCCACGTCATCCCCGACGCGGTCGCAAGAAACGTGATCATCGACGCTTCGCGATGGTTCTCGTCCTCGAAGATTCCGTGCACGTTCGCGCTGATCGCGCCGATCAGCGCGAGCCCCGCCAGGATCGCGACGAACGCCTTCGGCAGCGCGAAGAACACCGTGACGATCGTCCCCGCGAATAGCCCGCCGATCAGATAGAACGCACCGTTCGCGAGCCCGGCGACGTAGCGCCGGTCCGGATTCTCGTGCGCGTCCTTGCCGGTGCAGAGCGCCGCGGTGATCGCCGCGACGACGATCGTGATCCCGCCGAAGCAGGCGACGACGAGCGACATCACGCTGGTCGCGGTGATGATCGGGCGCGCCGGTGTGTGATAGCCGGACACGCGCAGGATCGTCATCCCCGGCAGGAACTGGCCGGTGAGGCTGACGACGACGAGCGGCAGCGCCAGGCTGAGCGTCGTGCCGAGCGTCCATTCCGGGGCGATGAAAATCGGCCGCGCGATACTCGGCGACACGTTGCCGAGATGCGTCATCCCGAGCAGCGTCGCGAGCGCAGCACCCGTCAGCAGCACCAGCACGATGCTGTAGCGCGGCAGCAGCTGTTTGAAGATCACGTACGCCGCGATCATCCCGAAGCCGAGCACCGGCTGCGCGGTCGCGGCGGAGAACGCGTGCATGCCGAACGGCAGCAGGATGCCGGCCATCATCCCGCAGGCGATGCCGCGCGGAATGTGGCGCACGAGCCGGTCGAAATAGCCGGACACGCCGATCGCCAGGATGATCAGCGCGGCCGTGAGGTACGCGCCGACGGCCTGGTTGAGCGTCAGTTGCGGAAACAGGCCGACGAGCAGCGCGGTGCCGGGCGCCGACCACGCGGTGACGACGGGCACCTTCAGCTTCCAGCTGGCGAACAGGCCCGATACCCCGGCGCCGATCGAGATCGCCCAGACCCACGACGACACCATGTCGTTGGACGCATGCGCGGCCTGCGAAGCCTGGAAGAAGATCGCGAGCGGGCCCGCATACGAAATCAGGACCGCGAGAAAGCCTGCGGTGATCGCGGAAACGGACCAGTCGTTGCCGATCGTTCGGATCGCGCCGGGTGGGGTGTTCGGTTGCATCGTCGTCGGGGAATGCGGCGCGCGGCCGTGCGGCGGAGCCGGGGCGAATGATGGTCGGAAATCCCGGCGGAGCGGCCATTCTGGGCATTGCCGACGCAATTGGCAATTCGCGGACGACGATCGGTGTTGTCGGCTTTTCGTAAGGACCGGTGCCGACACGCGGAAACTTCTGACGTCAGGTGCTGATCTGCAACACCCTGTCGACCACTGCCACCTTGATCCCGCTGCCCGTCGACAGCGATGCCGTGCCCTCGTCGAACGGATGCACGGGCGGATCGGTCGGCGTCCACGCGTGGCGCGCGAGCAGTTCGCGATATCCGCCACGGATCACGAAGCCGCCGCATTTCTTCGCATACGCGTCGCGTCGCATCCGGTATGCGCGCGGCAGGTCGTACCACGGCAGCTTCGGCAGGTCGTGATGGACGAGGTGATAGTTGTTGTTCAGGTACAGCAGCCGCATCGCGAAGCCGGCTTCGTTGATCGTGATGCGCGCCTTCGGATGCGGCGCCGCGCGATGCTCGTATAGCGAGCGGATCATTGCGAGCGACAGCGCGGGCCACGTGACGGCCAGCAGGTAGTACCACCACGGCACGCCGATCGCCCATTGCAGCCACGCGAGCAGCGCGGCCACGCACGCGGCATGCGTCGCCCACATCGGCAGATAGCGGAAGTCGCCGCGCCGGAACGCGGCGAACGCATCGCGGAACGTCGCGGCGATGGCGAGCGGCGGCCCGACGACGATGCGTCCGAAGAAAGTCTTGCGCGCGACCGTCAGCGCCCGACACCAGCGCGGCAGCCGCGCCCAGCGTTCGCGCGTCACGTAGTTCGTTTCGGGATCGATGCCCGGCACGGTCAGGTCTTCGTCGCGATGATGCTCGAGGTGCGTGTCGCGATACAGCGTGTACGGATACCAGACCGTCAGCGGCGGATAGCCGAGCAGCTTGTTCACGAAGGCGGAACGCGTCGGATGGCCGTGCAGCAGTTCATGCTGCAGCGACAGGTGCCACGCGCCGAGCAGGATCAACGGCGGCGTCGCGGCGGCGAGCGACAGGTGCCCTTCGCGCACGAGCAGCAACACGGCGAGCCAGCCGCCGTAGATGACGACGACCAGCAGCCAGGTCGGCCACTCGGTGCGGGCGGTGAAGCGGGCGTCGAGCGCGGCGATCGCGCGCGCGTGGTCGACGTCGAAGTATTCGGCCATGGCGTTGAGGCGGATGGATCGGGCAGTGCGGGGAACGAGCGATGGAACCGGGGCGCTCGGCCCGGGTGCGCTGGTGTCTCGCGGATCACGGTCGGCTTGCCCGGCATCGCGCACGGTGGCGGCGCCGGCAGGCCTTCGAACGGTACCGAGGCGGCGCGGCTACGCCAACCAATTGATTCGCATTTGCTTATCGTCTTGCGGCCGATAAGCATCCGGGGCGCCGCCGATGCGTAGAATGCCCGCATGAAACCCTGGATCGCAGTCCTGCCGATGTACAACGTGACGCCGCGCCACGCCGCCCTGTGGCGCGCGCTGCTGCGTGATGCGCTCGATGCGTTCGCGAACGCGGGCGGGCCGGCTGACGTCGTGCTGCCCGACGCGCCGTTCGACGATCTGCTCGCACTGTGGCGGCGCGACGACCTGCTGCTGTCGCAGACCTGCGGCTACCCGTACCGGATGCTCGGCTTGCACGACGTCGTGCGATTGATTGCGACCCCGATTTTCGATGCGGAGGGCTGCGACGAGGCGCGCTACAGCAGCGTGCTGGTCGTATCGGCGCGTGTGTATGCGGGCGGCGCGACGACGCTCGCCGCCTGCCGCGGGTTGCGGGCCGCCCTCAACGGCGAGGATTCGCACAGCGGGATGAACGCATTCCGGCACGCGGTCGCGCCGCATGCGCACGACGGACGGTTCTTCGGCTCGGTCACGCCGTTCGGTTCGCACCTGAATGTGCTGCGTGCGCTGGCCTCGGGAGAGGCCGATTGCGCGGCGATCGACTGCGTGACGTTCGCGTATGTGCGCGACGCGCTGCCCGATCTGCTGAAGGACATCCGGATCATCGGCACGACGGCATCCGCGCCGGGCTTGCCGTTCGTCGCATCGCGGGCGGCGCTGGCGGATACGCAGGTGGACGCGTTGCAGGAGGCGCTCGAGCGCGCGGCTGCGGCCGATGTGGAACGGGCGCGCGTGCTGAGGCTGAAGGGATTCGACCGGCTGTCGCCGGCCGACTACGACACGATTGCGCGGTTCGAGCAGGCCGCCGCGACGCACGGCTATCCCGAACTCAGGTGACGCACGGGACGGCGCCCGGCGGTGCTGCGACCGCCCGCGCCGCGGCCCGCTTACTCCTCGTCCATCAACCGGACCTTGACCCGCTTGCCCTTGATCTTCCCCGCATTGAGCTTGCGCAGCGCGTCGTGCGCGACGCCGCGCTCGATCGCGACATAGGTCGAGAACTCGGTCACGTTGATCTTGCCGATTTGCTTGCCGTCGAATCCGGCGTCGCCGGTCAGCGCGCCGAGCACGTCGCCCGGGCGGATCTTGTCCTTGCGCCCGCCGAGGATCTGCAGCGTTTCCATCGGCGGCAGCAGCACGCTGTCGTCCGCCGGCTTCAGTTCAGCGAGCGGATGCCATTCGACCTCGCGCTTCTGCGCCTGTTCGATCGCGCCGACACGGCCCATCTCGTCCATGCTCGCGAGGCTCAGCGCCCAGCCGTCCTGATCCGCGCGGCCGGTGCGGCCGATGCGGTGTACGTGCACTTCGGGGTCGGGCGTCACGTCGACGTTGATCACCGCTTCGAGCTGTGCGATGTCGAGCCCGCGCGCGGCGACGTCGGTCGCCACCAGCACCGAGCAGCTGCGGTTCGCGAACTGGATCAGCACCTGATCGCGCTCGCGCTGGTCGAGCTCGCCGTGCAGCGCGAGCGCGTGGAAGCCTTGCGCGTGCAGCACGTCGAGCAGATCGCGGCATTGCTGCTTGGTGTTGCAGAACGCGATCGTGCTCACCGGCCGGTAGTGGTTCAGCAACTGGCCGACCGCATGCAGCCGCTCGTCCTCGGTCACTTCATAGAAGCGCTGGCGAATCTTGCTGTCGTCGTGGCGTTCCGCGAGCTTGATCTCCTTCGGATTGCGCAGGAACTGCTGGCTCAGCTTCGCGATGCCGTCCGGATAGGTCGCGGAGAACAGCAGCGTCTGACGCGTCGTCGGGCACATCCGGGCGACCTTCGCGATGTCGTCGAAGAAGCCCATGTCGAGCATCCGGTCGGCTTCGTCGAGCACCAGCGTGTTCAGCGCGTCGAGCTTCAGATTGCCGCGGTCGAGGTGATCCATGATGCGGCCCGGCGTGCCGACGACGATGTGCGCGCCGTGCTCGAGGCTCTGCGCCTGCGGACGCATCGGCGTGCCGCCGCACAGCGTCAGCACCTTCACGTTCTCCTCGGCGCGCGCGAGGCGGCGCACTTCCTGCGCGACCTGGTCGGCGAGCTCGCGGGTCGGGCACAGGATCATCGCCTGCACGTCGAAGCTGCGCGCATCGAGGCGAGCGAGCAGCGCGAGCGAGAACGCGGCGGTCTTGCCGCTGCCCGTCTTCGCCTGCGCGATCAGGTCCTGACCGGCCAGCGCGATCGGCAGGCTCGCGGCCTGGATCGGCGTCATGTCGACATAGCCGAGCTGCGCGAGGTTCGCGAGCGTGGCGGGCGTCAGCGGCAGCGCGCTGAACGGCGTGGCGGTCGGTTGGGTCAAGACAGGTCTCCGAGGTAGGGGCGGCCTTCCATCTGCTCGTAGACGACGTTGCCTTCGTCGTCCTCGAAGCGTTCGAGATAGTTGCGGGCGCCGCACAGCGGGCAGCGGAACAGCAGCCCCTGGCCTTCGTCCTTGATGACGACGTCGGACTGTTCCCACTGCGTGCCGCAGCTCTGGTTTCGGCAGGTAAACACGGTCTTTCTCCAGCTGAATTCGGTTGATGGCGCGCCCGGGCGGGCGCGGCCACGGCGGGCGGCGCTCGCGCGGCTCGGGCGCGGGCCGCACCGGCGGTGGCTCGGGTTGTGTCGATGCGGGTGATGGATCGGGCGGCGACGGGGTCGCGCGTGCCGCAATTCTAGCGGAAGCCGGTGCTCGCGCCCGGCGCGCACCAGGAAAAACGGCCGCCCCGGAGGGCGGCCGTGTCGGGCGGCATAACGGTGCCGCATGGGTGCCGCGCGGCTGTTGCGCGGCTGTTGCGCGGCGTCGGGCGCGTTTACAGCGCCATGTCGGCCGATGCCTTCGCCGGGCGGGCCGGCGCGTTGCCGGTGGCCTGCGACGGCGCGCCGAGGTCGATCTTCGGCGGCGGCGACAGTTGCAGCACGTCGCTCGTGTAGGTCCATTCCTCGACGACCTTCGCCGGGCTGTCGTTCAGCTTGGTGCCGTAGCTCGGCACGATCTGGCGGATCTTCTGCTGCCACTCGGGCGTCGCGACCTTGTCCTTGAACACCTTCTGCATCAGGTTCAGCATGATCGGTGCGGCGGTCGATGCGCCCGGCGACGCGCCGAGCAGACCGGCGATGCTGCCGTCCTGCGACGCGACGATCTCGGTGCCGAGCTTCAGCACGCCGCCCTTGACCGGGTCGCGCTTGATGATCTGCACGCGCTGGCCGGCCTGCCACAGGCGCCAGTCTTCCTTCTTCGCGTTCGGGAAGTATTCCTTCAGCGCGTTGAAGCGGTCGTCGTCGGTCAGCATCAGCTGGCCGGCGAGGTACTGCACCAGCGGGAATTCGTCGACGCCCACGCGCATCATCGGCGCGACGTTGTGCAGGTTGGTGCTCTTCGCGAGGTCGAAGTACGAGCCGTTCTTCAGGAACTTGGTCGAGAACGTCGCGAACGGCCCGAACAGGATGATCTTCTTGCCGTCAATGATCCGCGTGTCGAGGTGCGGCACCGACATCGGCGGCGAGCCGACCGACGCCTTGCCGTACGCCTTCGCGAGGTGCTGCTTCACGACTTCGGGGTTGTCGGTCACGAGGAACGAGCCGCCGACCGGGAATGCGCCGTAGTCCTTCGCCTCGGGGATGCCCGACGCCTGCAGCAGGTGCAGCGCACCGCCGCCCGCGCCGATGAACACGAACTTCGCGTCGACCGATTGCGGCGGTTCGTCGGAATGCAGCTTGACCCACGACACGTGCCACGTGCCGTCGGCGTTGCGCGTGATCTCGCGCACTTCGCTCGACAGCGACAGCGTGAAGTTCGGCTGCGTCTTCAGGTAGCCGACGAACTGGCGCGTGATCTCGCCGAAGTTCACGTCGGTGCCGATCGGCGTCCACGTCGCGGCCACCTTCTGGTTGCGGTCGCGGCCTTCCATCATCAGCGGCACCCACTGCTTGATCTGGTCGTAGTCTTCCGAATATTGCATCCCGCGGAACAGCGGGCTGGCCTGCAGCGCTTCGTAGCGCTTCTTCAGGAAGCGCACGTTGTCGTCGCCCCACACGAAGCTCATGTGCGGCGTGGAGTTGATGAATGAGTGCGGATTCTTCAGCACGCCTTGCTTGACCTGCCACGCCCAGAACTGGCGCGAGATCTGGAACGACTCGTTGATCTCGATCGCCTTCGAGATGTCGACCTTGCCGTCCGCCTTCTCCGGCGTGTAGTTCAGCTCGGCGAGCGCCGAGTGGCCGGTGCCGGCGTTATTCCAGCCGTTCGAGCTTTCCAGCGCGACGCCGTCGAGGCGTTCGACCATCGTCATCGACCAGTTGGGCTGGAGTTCGTGCAGCCAGACGCCGAGCGTCGAGCTCATGATGCCGCCGCCCACCAGCAGGACATCGACTTTCTTCGTATCGGCGGCGTGCGCCGACGATGTCGCGACGCACAGCGCGAGCGCCGACAGTATTACCCGTAACGTTTTGATCACAGCAGATCCCTTTTTCAACTTGGATGCATCGGTTTGCCATGCCGCCCGGCGCGCGGTTCCGTGGCGCCGGAACGCGGGTCCGGAGATTCGGACCGCGAATCCGGAATTCCGGATCGGCGCGGCGCGCCGTTGCATTTGCGCACGCGAAGCGATTCGGAAGGACACCTTCGGATCGGCTTCCCGCGGGCAGGCAAGCGCCTGCGTCGCGAGGGTGCGCCACGCGCCCGGGCCCGGGCGGCAAGCCTGAGCGGACGGCGCTTCAGGCTGCGTTGAAAGGGGCCGCGTGCGACGCGTTTTGCGGGGGCGGGGTGGCAAGGGGCGCGTAATATAACCGAACTCGGACAACGTGTCGCAGGCGGCGAATATCCCTGTTTTCGTGGGGTTTTTTGCGTGTCCGGGTTTCCGGAATGACGGTGCGCGACGCGGGAAAATCGATGGGGATCGGCGGGTCGAATGCGTGCGATGGAGGGGCCATGCACCAGACCGGAACATCATCGGATCGCGGCGTTGCACCGCGACCCGTTCACGCGCATCACTTCACTTCGTTCCGCCGTTCCGGCAGAACTGCTCGTAAGCCTGCGCCGAATTCGCGACCCCCCGCGCCTTCGCAAGTTCCCACGGACGCTCGCACTGCTGCGTCCGCTCGCACCACGCGTAGCCGGCCGAGCCGATGCAGCCGTGCGCGTCGCGATCGCCGCCGACCAGCGGCGGGGCCACTGGCGCGGCATTATCGGCCGGTGCCGAAGCAGCAGCCGGCGCGGACGATTGCGCCGCACAGGCGCTCAATGCGAATGCGCAGGCGATCGCGGCGGCAAACGACGCGGTGGGAAAGTAACGTTTCATCGGGTAGCGCTCCATGGGATGACGATCGACGACGGATGCCCGTGTGTGGGCGCCTGAAAGGCATGAACGGTCACGCGTCCGGCACCGGCACGCGTGACGAGAACTTCACTTCGCGCAACGCGAGACTCGACTGAATCGACGATACGCCGACCTGCTTCCTCTGCACGCGCTCGAGGCACCCGGCGAAGGTGCTGGCCGCGATGCCGGTCACAGTCTATCGCGGCGCGATCGGCGAAACGCGCATCACGCCGCGGGGCGACCTGAAGCACGGCGCGATCTCGGTGTTCACCTGCAAGAGCGGCAGGAAGGTGCTGCTCGACATCGTCTGGATGTAACGTCGCAGCGGGGCGCGTCCCGCGCCGCGCAGCCTTACGAAACTCGCACGCGCGTATCGTCCGCGCGGCGTGCCGCGTCGTGCACGATGTGCAGCTCCCGTGTGCGGATCGGCAGCGCGCAATCCGCGTCGGCGAGCGTCTTGCGCACCTGGCGCGCGAGGCGCCAGCGCATCGTCCAGAACTTGTCGGTATGCGTCCACACGCGCATGTTCGCGACGGCCGTGCTGTCGTCGAAGCGCATCACCATCACGTCCGGCGCGGGGTCCTGCAGCACGTCGGGATCGGCCACGGCCAGCGCATGCAGCGCAGCGAGCGCGCGATCGATATCGTCGTGCACGGACACTTCCACTTCGAGATCGAGGCGGCGCGTCGGGTTGCGCGTGTAGTTGCGGATCGAGCTGCCCCACAGCGCGCTGTTCGGCACGTACTCGCAGATGCCATCCGGCTTCGTGAGGCGCGTCATGAAGAGCCCGACCTCTTCGACGGTGCCCGCGACGCCTGAGCCGCCGTCGATGTAGTCGCCGACCTTGAACGGCCGCAGCAGCAGAAGCATGATGCCGGCCGCGATGTTCTGCATCGTGCCCTGCAGCGCGAGCCCGATGGCCAGCCCGGCCGCGCCGAGCACTGCGACGATGCTCGCGGTTTCGATGCCGAGCTGCGACAGCGCGCCGACGATCGCGACGATGCGGATGCCCCATACCGCGACGTCGCAGAGGATCGGCCGCAGCGTGTCGTCGACGCGCTCCTTGTTCGAGAGCAGCCGGTTCAGCCAGTTGCCGACGCGTTTCGACAGCCACCAGCCGGCGACGAGCAGCGCCAGGGCGGCGGACAGCTTGAGGGAGAGGGTGGACAACGCGTTCCACAGGAACGTCCAGCGTTCCGGATGAAGTTGATCGAGAAACATGACGGGATTCCGGTGTTGAAGACACAGTGCGCGGCGCGTGTCGCGCGCCGGCAGCCCTCGACTGTACACGGCGCGGCGGGTTTCGCGCGAATGCATGGCGTCCCGGCGGCATTGTTTTAGTACGAGTATTAAGCGGCATTCTTAACAAATAAGACGAGTCCTATTTAGCCGTTTCGACCACGCCGATACACTCGCTGTCGAGTAGCCGGATCGCGACGATCGTTCCTCAGCGATGTCCGGTTCTTTCCCGATTTTTCATTGAATAGCGAGTGACGACGTCATGCGGTCAGACCTGCGTTTCCGTGTCGCACGCGAGCAAGGTCGACCCGCGTCACGCGGCGTTCACCGTTTTCCGATGGGTCGTGCGTTCCTGCGCGGCATCGTCGCGGCGGCGTGCGTGGCCGGCGCACAGGGCGCGGCAGCGCAGGCGTTTCACGACGCCGCGCCGGCCGCGCCCGCGACGGCGGAAACCACCGATCTTGGCGACGTGCCTTTCTTCAATTCCGCGCGCACGACGTGGGGCGGCCTGCGTGCATCGTCCGCCGCGCCGCTCGACGTCGCTTATGCATCGCATGCGTGGAACGT
Organism: Burkholderia sp. E168m22; assembly: GCF_001319805.1. Taxonomy (NCBI): domain Bacteria; kingdom Pseudomonadati; phylum Pseudomonadota; class Betaproteobacteria; order Burkholderiales; family Burkholderiaceae; genus Burkholderia; species Burkholderia sp. E168m22. The sequence goes on along the minus strand of NZ_BBSK01000112.1, from coordinate 69,427 downwards.
GTCGGCAGGCACCGGGCGCGACGATCCGGTGGTGCGCTTCGGCGCCTGCGTTGCATATCGCGTGCTGTGCGATACCGCGCGCGGTGCGGTCGAACGCGGCTATGCGGCGCGGTTCGATTACGGGCTGGCGTCGGCGCTGCCCGCGACGGGTGCGCAGCCGGCGTTCGCGCACGGTCCGGTCGATCTGGCCTCCGCCGAGCCGTTCACGCTCGCGCAGCCGGATCGCGGCACGCGCGCCGGCGCGATCGTCGGCAGCCTGCACGCGTCGCTGGCGCGCGCCGATCTGCCGGCCGGCGTCGCCGCGCAGATCGCCCACATGCTGGCCGGGCGCATCGATCCGACGCAGCGCGGCGCGCAGGGCGACACCTTCCGCGTGGCATTCGAGCCGGACCATGGCGCAACGCGGCCGGGCCGCGTACGCGTGACGGCGCTCGATGTCCGCTTTCGCGGGCAGCGCGTCGCGGCCGTGTGGTTCGCCGCGCAGGCCGGCTCGCCGGGCGCCTATTACGAGTTTGACGGCATGCCGCTCGCCGGCGCACGCTTCGCGATGCCGGTCGCCGCGACGCGCATCAGCTCGCTGTTCGGCGCGCGCGTGCATCCGGTGAGCGGTGCGCGTCACGTGCATTCGGGCGTCGATCTCGCGGCGCCGGCGGGCCGCGCCGTTCATGCGTCGGAGCGCGGCGTCGTGACGTTCATCGGCACCGAGCCGCGCGGCTATGGCAAGTACGTGGTGATTCGTCATGACGGCGGTTACGCGTCGTACTACGCGCACCTGTCGGCGTTCGAGCCGACGTTGCGAACCGGCGCGCGCGTGACGCGCGGTCAACGCGTCGGCGCGGTCGGCAGCACGGGAACGGCGACCGGCCCGCATCTGCACTTCGAGGTGCGCCGGCATGCGCGCCTCGTCGATCCGATCGAGCTCGTGCACGCAGCCAGAGCGGCGAAACTGAAGGGTGCGCAACGCGTGGCGTTCAACCGCGTGGCGCGTGATGCGCGCATTCAGCTAGCATCGGCCACTTGGGCGCAACCCGTGGCGATGTCGACGCGCTCCGCATCCCATGCGGGCTGACCGCTAGCAGTTGCCCGCTCCTCGATGCTGGCCGCAATGGCCGGCATCGTTGCATGGGCCAACCGACACCCGCCGTCTCGGCATGCGCGCAACGACGCTGCGCGCGCGGCCGGACTGGTCCTACACCCCGTTGACGATTTCAGCCTGGTCTGATGGTTCCGCTTTTGCCCCGTCGCTAAGATTTTCGGATGCAACGCGCGTGGCGATTCCCACAGCGGGTCATCGCGACCGCGTTCGTACCTCAATCCACTCGATCGTGCGCACCCGGCGGCGCTCGTGAGCGCGGCCGCGCGCTTCATGCATAGACGACCGCGCTGGGCAAAACATGGCGCGGCACGCACGACGACACAACGGGATGAAAACCATCTATGTCAAAACTGGATTTCAGGTCGACACGCACGTGGGGGGCGCTGGCGGCGCACTGACGTCGACCCTTGCGTGGACGGCCGGCTGGATTGGTTCGCGCACGACCAGCGTATCGCTGGTATCGGAAACCCCGCAGCCGTTTCCGCCCGGCTTTCGCCGCGCGCACGGCAAGGGCGTCTGCTTCGTCGGCACGTTCCGTCCCGACCGCGCGGCGGTGCCGTTGTCGACCGCGCGTGTCTTCACGCAGGCGGACATCCCGGTCGTCGGACGACTCTCGATCGGCACCGGCAGCCCGTACGCGGCCGACAACTCCACGACGACGCTGAGCATGGCTCTGCTGCTGACGACCGATGACAAGCAGCAATGGCGCATGGCGATGAACAACCAGCCGTACTTCGCGACACACGAACCGGAGGGCTTTCTGGCCATGCAGCAGGCGACCGCGCCTGACCCGGCCACGGGCCAGCCAGACCCGGCGCGGGTGTCCGCGTTCCTGAAAGCGTACCCGGAGGCGGAGAAGTTCATGAAATGGGCGGCGCAGGAACCGGCTCCGGGCAGTTTCGCGGGCGCGACGTTCTACAGCGTCAATGCCTTCTATCTCGTGGCCGCCGACGGACACCGGCAGCCGGTGCGCTGGATGATGCGCCCGCATGACCCGTTCATGCCGATGAGCGATGCGCAGCGGCAGAAGGCCGACCACGACTTCCTGTTCGAAGGCGTGCGCGAGCGGCTCGCGCGCAAGCCGCTCCATTGGGACTACGTGTTGCAACTCGCGCAGCCGGGCGATCCGGTCGACGACGCGTCGCAGCCGTGGCCGGCCGATCGCAAGCAACTCGTCGCCGGCACGCTGGAAATGACGCGTGTCGTCGAACAGGCCGAGGGCGCGTGTCGCGACATCAACTTCGATCCGTCGATCGTGCCCGCGGGCGTCGCGGTGTCGAACGATCCGATCCTGAACGCGCGCTCGGGAGCGTACGCGCATTCGTTCAATCGCCGCGAACGCGAAATCGGCTACGGCAAGGCGACCGAGGCAGTCGGCAAGCAGGGGGTCAAATGAATACGCACAAGCTGGCGAGCGGTGGCGCGCCGCACCATTTCAACGCGCTGGCGCGCGGTCTGCACTGGCTGATGGCCGCGATGATCCTGGCCATGCTGTTCATCGGCGCCGGCATGATGACGTCGTTGCATCACCGGATCTGGCTGATCGACCTGCATCGGCCGCTGGGTATCGCGATCCTTGTGCTGGCGCTGCTGCGCGTCGCGAATCGGGTGCGCAGCCGGCCGCCGGCACTGCCGGCTAGTCTGCCGTATTGGCAGGTGCTCGCAGCGAAAGCGTCCCACTGGGCACTGTATGTGCTGATGCTGGCATTGCCGCTGATCGGCTGGGCCTTGTTGTCGGCGGGCGGTTTCCCGATTGTCCTGTTCAAGGGCGTCAACCTGCCTGCGATCGTACCGGCCAGTCCGACGCTCTTTGCATGGTTGCGCGATGCGCATGGCCTGTTGGCGCGACTGCTGTTCGTCGTCGTGCTGGCCCTTCTGTCGGCTGCCCTGGTTCATGCGTGGATTTACCGGGACGGCGTTTTTTCCAGCATGGCACGTGGTGGACGGCAACGCGGTTAAGTAGCCCGTCGTTCGATCGTCGGCGGAGTGCGTCGCATGGCGGCTTCGACGGCGGCCGTCCAGCTATCCGGAACATCTGCTGGCGGGATCGTCGAGCGCATCGACGAACACCTCTGGCCATGTAGTCGTCCAAAAGCGGGTGGCATTGCTTCGTGCAAGGCAACATGGCCGAATTGTCCATGTTGCCTTGCACGGCCCGTGCGATTGCGGTATCGCGTCATATTTTCCGATTCGCCCGAATCTCGTCGTCACAACTTTCAGGAGTCTCGCGATAACCGGAAAATTAAACCGGTTCGCTCCGGTCCGCTTTCATGATGCCGGTGCCGCAGCATTTTCCGCGACGCAACAACGCGACCATTTTCCTTATTTCCCGTTCCGCAATGAATTGCCACGTGATTTCCGATATCACGCCAATGGATCTTGCGATTATTTCAAGACAGGTGATATAACCCGTTTCACGCACCGATTTGCAGCAATAACGTCACCAATAAATGCGAGCGGAAAAATGAAAAGAAAGGCGCGGAACCTGGGTTTGGGTGGAATGGCGATTCTGACCGGCGCGGTGCCGGTCAGTGCGTATGCGGTGTGCTCGGCCACCGCGCCGGGCAGCGGCACGACGGTGACGTGTACCGGCGCGAATGCGCCGTCGGTCGTGGCCACGGCCGGCAGCACCGGTGTGACGATCAACCTCGATTCGACCGTGACGGGCAGCTACGTGCTGACGTCCGCGCCGACGCCGTTCTCGGTCGACACGTCGAGCACGATCACCAACAACGGCAGCCTGTCGATGTCCGGCAACGGCACGGGCGTCGCGAACCGCGGCGCGGTGCTGCTCGGCGTGAACAACGGCAACACGCTCACCAATGCGGCGACCGGCGTGATTTCGACGTCGGGCACCTACAACGACGGGATGGCCGCGAACGGCAACAACAATACGCTGGTCAACAACGGCACGATCACGACCACCGGCAACAACGCGTACGGGATGACGGCCGCGTGGGGGCAAAGCAATCCCGGCGCATCGGGCAACCAGATCGTCAACACGGGCACCGTGACGACGTCCGGCAACAACGCGCGCGCCGCGTCGCTGCTCGGCGGCAATGGCACGATCACCAACAGCGGCACGCTGACGTCGAACGGCCGCGATGCGCCGGCCGTCTACATGCAGGGCAACAACGACACGCTGGTCAACAGCGGCACGATCCAGACCACCGGCACCGCGACGAGCGGCGGCAGCGTCGACGCCGTCGTATCGAACACGCTCGGCAGTTCGTTCACCGCGACGATCACGAACCAGGCCGGCGGCCGGATCGTCAGCAACAACGGCATCGGCGTGCGCTCGACCAACGGCGCGACGACGATCACCAACGCGGGGCTGATCCAGGGCGGCGGCGGCACCGCGATCCAGGGCGGCAACGGCAACGTGACGCTGATCCTGCAGACGGGCTCGCAGATCGTCGGCACGGCCAACGGCGGCGCGGGCACCAACACCGTGACGCTGCAGGGCACCGGCACCGCGTCGAATGCGTTCACGAATTTCCAGCGCCTGACGATGGCCGGCACCGACTGGACGTGGGGCGGCACCGGCACGTTCTCGACCGCGCTCGTGCAGAGCGGCACGCTGAACCTCACGGGCACGCTCGGCACGACGACGGCGTCGGTCGTCGCGACCGTCAACGCGGGCGCGACGCTGCAGGCGAATGCGTCGAACCTGCCGCTGTCCGTCACCGACAACGGGCTGGTGCGCTTCCAGCAGGACAGCGCCGGAACGTACACGGGCACGATCGCCGGTGCGGGCGCGGTGGAGAAAACCGGCGCGGGCACGTTGACGCTCACGCCGTCCGCGGCGGGTGGCAATACGTATTCCGGCGGCACGACGATCACGCAAGGCACGCTGTCGGTCGCGGCGGACAACGCGCTCGGCGCTTCATCGGGAAGACTGACTTTCAACGGCGGCACGCTGCAGTTCGGCAGCGCGTTCAATCTCGCGTCGAGCCGCGCGATCTCGACCACTTCGAACAACAGCGCGATCGATACGCAGGGGTTCAACACGACGATCATGCAGGACATCACGGGTTCGGGCGGACTCACCAAGCTGGGAGACGGCACGCTGACATTGAATGGCGTACACAGCACGTATTCGGGCGGAACGAACGTGGCTGCCGGCACGCTCATTGTCGGTGATCTCGATGCGGCGGCGGGTCTGCGGGGCGGTGGCCCCTTGACCATTGCGCCCGGTGCGACGCTTGGCGGGTATGGCAGTGTGACGGGTAACGTGACGAACAATGGCACGATTTCAGTCGCGAATGCGCTGCCCAGTCTGGCCAGCAGTTTGCCGGGAGACTTCCGGATATTCGGAACCCTGACGAATGCGGGAGTTGTGGAGCTCCGTGGGCGCGTTGTCGGTAACGGATTGGCCGTGTCGGGCAATTATGTCGGGCAGAATGGAGCGGTCAACATGAATACGACGCTTGCCGGCGACGGTGCGCCATCGGACACGCTGCTGATCGGCGGTGTGCCGGCAGTGGCGACGGCAAGCGGCAAGACGACACTGAACGTAACGAACGTCGGTGGTGCCGGTGCGCTGACCAAGTCCGACGGTATTCGGTTGGTTTACGCCGTGAACTTTGCGAATACGGGTAACGCGTTTACGTTGGCGGGCGGTACGGTCAGCGCTGGCGCTTACTCCTATTATCTGGTGAAAGGCGGGGTTACCGCCTTGACGGGGGAGGACTGGTATCTGCGCAGCACGGTTCCTCCGCGGCCGGATCAGCCAACGCAGCAACCGCCATTCAGTGTTGCCGACGGTACGCCGGAATCGATCGTCGAGGCTGTCAAGAACGCGGCGCCCGACGCCAAGCCGGAACCTGTTTACCGTCCCGAAGTCCCGCTGTACTCGGAAGTGCCGGCTGTCGCGCGCCAGCTTGGATTGCTGCAGATCGATACCTTCCATGATCGCCAGGGCGAACAGGGACTGCTGGCCGAAAACGGCTCGGTGCCCGTGTCGTGGTCACGTGTATGGGGCGGCTACAGCAACATCAAGCAGAATGGCGATGTGACGCCGTCCTATGACGGAACGGTATGGGGGATGCAGGTCGGGCAGGATCTCTATGCGGACAACCGACCGAGCGGACACCGTAACCACTACGGCTTCTTCCTCGGATTCTCGCGCGCGATTGGGGACGTGAACGGTTTTGCGCTCGCGCAGCCGGATCTGGGCGTGGGTTCGCTGCAGGTGAATGCGTACAACCTCGGCGGATACTGGACACACATTGGCCCGGGCGGCTGGTATACGGACGCAGTGGTGATGGGAAGCGTGCTGACCGTACGCACGCATTCGAACAACAATGTGAGTGGTTCGACGGACGGCAACGCGGTCACCGGTTCGGTCGAAGCGGGCGTGCCGATCTCGCTCGGCTATGGGCTGACGCTGGAGCCGCAGGCGCAGTTGCTGTGGCAATGGCTGTCGTTGGCCCGATTCAACGACGGCGTGTCGGACGTCACGTGGAACAACGGCAACACGTTCCTCGGCCGGATCGGCGCGCGGCTGCAATACGCGTTCGATGCGAACGGCGTGAGCTGGAAGCCGTACTTGCGCGTGAACGTGCTGCGTTCGTTCGGCAGCGATGACAGGACGACGTTCGGCGGCTCGACGACGATCGGCACGCAAGTCGGGCAGACGGCCGGGCAGATCGGCGCGGGGCTCGTCGCGCAGCTGACGAAGCGCGGCAGCGTGTATGCGACGGTCAGCTACCTGACGAACCTCGGTGGCGAGCATCAGCGCACGATCACTGGTAATGCCGGCGTCCGGTGGGCGTGGTGATTCGACGGGCGAGGATGCGCGGAGCGATCGGCCTTGGCGCGTATCGTCGCGGCCGATCGCATCATTGCGGCGCGGGCCGGGGGCTCGCAGATGACGGACGCTCGCCGGCCCATCGCCACGCCGGGCGGCGTGGCGACGCGCGTCAGGCTGCCGCGACTCAACCCAGCGGCCAGTTCAGGATCGCAATCCCGTCGTTGTAGTCGCCGTCGCCGCCATCTTCCGATCCGACCAGCCCGAAGTAGGTCTTCTTGAAGATGTCGACCTGACGCGAGCCGATCTTCGACGGCTTGCCGTTCGCCGTCACGACTACCCGCACCTTCCCCTTGCCGGAGTTCACGATCTGCGTGTTCAGGTTCGCGTCCTGAGTGCCGGCGCCCTGGAACGTCGCGGCGGGTTTCGGATTGTCGTCGACGAAGACCTCGATCGTCTGCGGGGCGGACGAATTGACCAGCGCGGTCACGCCGAATGCGATGTTCGGCGGCAGGTTGAAGACGCCGTCGCGTTCACCGCCGCCGGTCGGTACGGGCGCGGGCTGCACGGGTTGCGGTGTCGCTTTCGAGAAGTAATTGACCACCGCGCCGACGCCGAACTTCGCCGCGGCACCGGGCAACACGCCCGGCGCGCCGGCCCACGTCACCGTGCAGGCAACGACCTCGCCTGCCGCATCGGTTTTCACCTTGTTCTGCCAACTGCCGACGTCGAAGCTGTACGGGATCGTCGCGATATCGACGAACACGTCGTATTGCGGCAGTTTCTCGACGAGCTGCGCGGTCATGAACTGACGCATCCGGTCGAGCACGGCCTGATCGCCGTTGGCCTGCACGGCAGTGGCGTCGTTGCCCGCGAGTTGCAGCAGCGCGTACAGGTCGTCGTGGGTAAAGGGTTGTGACATGTCGTCCTCGTCTGAATGGAAGGTTCCGCATCGCGTGACCGGCGAACGGATTTCACCGGACCGCGCGCGGTGTACAGCAGTGGGACTGCAAATGATTTATCGAGCGACGCGCAATGCGTGGCGGGCCCCGTCGCCATTGCGATGTTTCGTGACGGCCGTCGATCAACCCAGCGGCCAGTTCAGGAACACGATGCCGTCGTTGTAATCGTCGTCGGCGCCGTCTTCCGATCCGACGATCCCGAAGTACGACTTCTTGAAAATGTCGACCTGTCGCGAACCGAGCCGAGACGGCTTGCCGTTCGCCATCACGATTACGCGTACGCGACCGTTGCCGGAATCGAGCACCTTCGTGCCGAGGTTCTGGTCCTGTGCGCCGGCGCCCTTGAACGTCGCGGCCGGCTTCGGGTCGTCGTCGATGTAGATGTCGATCGTCTGGTCGTTCGCCGCGTGGGTGAGCGCGGTCACGCCGAACTTGATGTGCGGCGGGAGATTGAACGTGCCGTCGCGTTCGCCGCCGCCGATGTTGCCGGCCCCGGTGCCACCGGTTTCGGCGCCCTGGTTCCCGCCGCCTTGCGACGACGAGGGCGCGGCCGTTTCCCCGATCGCTGACAGGCTCGCGTACGAATCGATGTGCATCGCGCTGCCGCGCACGCTTTTCCACTGGCCCTTCACGAACGTGACGCCGCTGCCGACGTCGATCGTCGCGACGAGCGTGAACGGCATGCGGCCGGTGCTTTCGGGCACTTTCGACGAATACGTGAAGCAGCCGTCCGCGACGACGCCCTGGTTCGTCGCGATCGCGAAATAGATGCCGGGGAAGTTGTTGCCGGTCGCGTAAGGCGTCGGCACGTTGAGGATGACCTGTAGTTTCCCGTCGCGAATCCCGGCCTTCGCGATGTCGATGTAGAGGCCGGGGATGTCGACGTAAGCCTCCGACGTCGCGACGGGCGCGCTAACGATCGAAGCGGAAAGGAGCGGCATGGAAGTCTCCGGTGATGAGGCGGTTCGGGATGGGGCGAGTCCGCTTAACGCGGCGCCAACCCGCCAGCCGCCACGGAGGCGGCCGGCGGCGATTGGTGGTCGGTCCGTGTCAGATCAGCCGATCGGCCACTGGAGCACGACGATCCCGTCGTTGTAGTCGCTGTCGTGGCCGTCTTCCGACACGACGATCCCGAAGTTGACCGTGAACGGCGAGCCGTCCGACTTCTTGCCGTTGATCGGCGCGAGGCGCGCGTCGGTCGCCGACGGCTTGCCGTTCACCGACACTTCGAAACGGATCTTGCCGTTGCCGGAATTGAGCGTGGCTTCGCGCGGGCCGTCGCGCGTCGTCAGCTTGTGATACGCGGCGGGTTCCTGGCTGTCGCCGATAAACAACTTGATGTGCTGTTGCTCGGCTGCATTCGCGAAGAAAATCGCGCGGAAATCGGTATTCGGCGGAATCGAAAACTCGCCGGCGCGGTTGGATGACGTTTGAGAGTCGGCCATGCTGTTCTCCTGTGGCTTGTTAGGTAAGGCCAAGGGCCTTGTCGCGCAAACGTTTGCCGTTTGAAATGCGACATGGCGAGCATGACGAAAAATAAATAAAAAAATATTCAGATGAGAATGGGTATTGTTCAGTAATTCGAAAAGCAGCGCTAATCGATTTAATGAAACATGCTTAATGAGGCGGATTTAGATATATTCAGGAAACTATATCGATGCGTGTATCGCTTTCCTGAATGATGCGCGAGCGCAACGCGAAGGTGGGGTAGGAGAGGCGGGGGGCAATCGGACTTCGGAGCAGACGCTCGGCGTTCGCATATGGCAGCGTTTCGTTTCAACATCAGCATCTCTGTCGTGGCCGCGCCCACCGGCCACCGTCGAACGCCCACACCGAAGCCCGATTGCAAGGAGGGGTGTGCGGCGCCGGCGAAGAGGATGGACCGACTCACTCCGAACATGAATAGGGCCTCACCGGCGCCGCACCCGTGAAGCATATCGACGGGGCAAGCCGCCGCCTATCAGACGGGACTGATTCTGCGCAAACGCGCGCATCGGGGGACGGAGCGGGATGGATGCGTACCTGGTTGACAGCCGTGGTCACCCTGTGATTTGATGCCGGTCATGCACGCCGCCCAGTTCCTCTTCTCGCTACGACTACTAGCCCGCTTCTCCGGGCTGGGTCTGCGGCTGCGCGCTTTCCATCTGCTTCTTTCCTGAAGCGCCAGATTTTCCCCGCATCACCGACCTGGCCCCGGTTGTCGACCGGCGCCTGAGTTCGTCTTTCTTCCGTCACCACTCCGCTCCGTCCCGGTCGCTCAACCGCCAAGGCCGTCGTTTGCCGTACCGCTTTGCCGTTGTGCTGCTTTTTTGCCGTTTTCACCGCTGCGCACGTCGCCGGCTCCTGATGCCGATGGCTGCCGCGCCGCGCTTCACCGACAAACAGACCGAGGACCGACATCATGATGCTTAAGAACCCCGCGACGAAATACCGACCGTTCACGCCCGTCAACCTGCCCGACCGCACGTGGCCGTCGCGCACGATCACGCAGGCGCCGATCTGGATGAGCACCGACCTGCGCGACGGCAACCAGGCGCTGTTCGAACCGATGGACGCCACGCGCAAGATGCGGATGTTCAAGACGCTGGTGGCGATCGGCTTCAAGCAGATCGAGGTCGCGTTCCCGTCCGCGTCCGAAACCGATTTCAATTTCGTCCGCGAACTGATCGAGGGCGGCCACATTCCCGACGACGTGACGATCGAAGTGCTGACGCAGGCGCGCGACGACCTGATCGAGCGCACCTTCGCATCGCTGCGCGGCGCGAAGCGCGCGATCGTGCACCTGTACAACGCGACCGCGCCGGAATTCCGCAAGATCGTGTTCACCCTCGATCGCGACGGCGTGAAGCAGCTGGCGGTGAACGCGGCGCGCACGATCAAGCGGTGCGCCGATGCGGCGACCGACACGCAATTCACGCTGCAGTACAGCCCGGAAACGTTTACCGCGACCGAACTCGATTTCGCGAAGGAAGTGTGCGACGCGGTGTTCGACGTGTGGCAGCCGACGCCCGAGCGCAAGTCGATCGTGAACCTGCCGGCCACGGTGGAAATCGGCACGCCGAATTACTACGCCGACCAGATCGAGTGGATGCACCGCAACCTCGCGCGCCGCGATTCGCTGATCCTGTCGGTGCACCCGCACAACGACCGCGGTACCGCGGTCGCGGCGGCCGAACTCGCGGTGATGGCCGGCGCCGACCGGATCGAGGGCTGCCTGTTCGGCAACGGCGAACGCACCGGTAACGTCGATCTCGTGACGCTCGCGCTGAACCTGTACACGCAGGGCGTCGATCCGGGCCTCGATTTCTCGCAGATCAACGAAGTCGCGCGCACGTCCGAGGAGTGCACGCAGTTGCCGGTCCACCCGCGTCATCCGTATGTCGGCGACCTCGTGTTCACCGCGTTCTCCGGCTCGCACCAGGACGCGATCAAGAAGGGCTTCGCGGTACAGCGCGCCGACACCGTATGGGAAGTGCCGTACCTGCCGATCGATCCGAACGATCTCGGCCGCACGTACGATTCGATCATTCGCGTGAACAGCCAGTCGGGCAAGGGCGGCATCGCGTACCTGCTCGAACAGGGCTATGGCGTCGCGCTGCCGCGCCGCATGCAGGTCGATTTCAGCGCGGCCGTGCAGCGCCTGACCGACGAGAGCGGGCACGAGGTGACGAGCGCGCAGATCTGGGCGCTGTTCCAGCAGGAATACGTCGAAAGCGACACGCCGCTGCGTTACGTCAGCCATGAGCTGACCGAGCGCGACGGCCGCGAGACGATCGTGCTGACCGCCGACGTGCACGGCGAGCGCCGCGTGCTGCGTGGGGAAGGCAACGGCCCGCTCGACGCGCTGATGCATGCATTGCACACGCCGCTGCGGATCCAGCATTACGAGGAACGCGCGCTGTCGCAGGGCGCCGATGCGAAGGCGATCGCGATCGCCGAGCTGGCCGGTACGGGCGTGCGCGGCAGCGCGTTCGGTGTCGGCGTCGATGCGAACCTGACGACGGCGTCGATTCGTGCGGTGATCAGCGGCGTGAACCGCGCGTATGCCCGTGCGGATGAAGTTGTGCAGGCAACCTTCTTTGCCGGACAGCCGGCGGTGCAGGCCGTCGCATAAGCGGGTCGAAACCCGGGCGGCAGGGCCGGCCCGGGTTTTCCTTTCAGATCACGGCGTGCGCGTGCGCGCCGTCAGGGCAGCAGCCCGAGCATCGCGGCCTTGGTGGCCGCATGCGTCTTGTTCATCGCGTCGAGCTTCACGACGGCGTTCTGCAGGTGGAACTTCACCGTCCGCTCCGCGATCCCGAAGATCATCCCGATCTCGTAGGCCGTCTTGCCGTCGGCCGTCCACGCCAGTACCTCGCGCTCGCGCAGCGTCAGCCCGGTGCCGACCGGCGCGATCGGATCGGCGAGGCGCGGCATCAGGTATGCGTGCGCCGCATGCGCGAGGCTCGCGCAGGGTGCGCGCAATCGCGAGATTTCATCCGCGTCGAGCGGCGTCGTGTCGCGCACGAGCGTCAGCACGCCGAGATTGCCGGCCCGGTCGTAGCCGCCGTGCGACCAGCCGTAACGCATCCCGAAGCACGCCGCGTCGTGCCAGAACGCGGTGTCGCCCGGCTCGTCGAACGCATTCCATACGACCGGCCGCGGCTGGCTCGCGACCCGCTTGATGATCGGATCGATCGTCACGTAGCCGAATTTCACATAACGGTGTTCCCATTCGCGTGGATGATTGCCGACGATCTGCAGGTCGGGCCGGGCGAGCGGCAGCGTGCGGCGCAAGCCGTACACGCAATACCGGAACCCGAGCGCGGCCGCAGCGGCGGCAATCGGCGGAAACGCGGCTTCCGCGGTGGGCGCGCGTTGTAGTGCGTCGAAACAGTCGTGCAGTATTGTCAGGTCCATCGGTGATCCTCGTCGGTGTGGGCGGGCCGTGCATTGCGGCCCGCGCGTATCCTGTTCAAAAGGACAGTTTTGAGGCGAAGCCGACGCCGGTTTAATGGCGGCTGTTCGCACGACGGGCCCGCTTGTGCGGGCACTGTCCCCCCGTCGTTTCACGTGTTGCGGTACCCCTCCGGTTTCGTATCAGGACTGATCGACCATGACCAGCGTTCAAGACGTGCCTCTCCTCGCGCGCGCCGGTGCGCGCGCGTTCGCCTTCGGCGGGATCCGCGCGATCGAACCGCCCTGCGCGTCGGCTCCCGCCCGCGCGCTTGCTCACGAGTATGCCCCGCACGCGCATCAGGCCGGGCAACTATTGTTTACGACGCGCGGCGTATTGGTACTCGACGTCGAAGGCCAGCGCTGGATCACCCCGCCGCTGCGCGCGATCTGGATTCCGGCGCGCACCGTCCATGCGATGCGCGTGGCCGACGACGTCCAGCTCTGCTCGCTCTATCTCGGCGACGCGCTCAGCGCGCGGCTGCCGGCCACGCTGTGCGCGATGACGGTATCGCCGCTGCTGCGCGAACTCGCCACGCGCGTGTCGCATCCGTTCGATTGCAGCGTCGACCACGATCCGCTCGCGCGCCTGTTCGCCGACGAACTGAGCGAGCTCGCGCAGACGCCGCTCACGCTGCCGCTGCCGCGCGACCGGCGCTTGCTGAAGCTGTGCGAGCGGCTGCAGCGCGAGCCGCACTGCGAGTTGCCGCTCGACACGCTCGCGCGCGACGCCGCGCTGAGCGCGCGCCACCTGGCGCGCCTGTTTCGCAGCGAGACCGGCATGAGCGTGGCCGCGTGGCGTCAGCAACTGCGGCTGTCGATGTCGCTCGCGCTGCTCGCGAGCGGCATGCCCGTCACGCAGGCCGCGCATCAGGTCGGCTATCGCAGCCCGACCACCTATGCGGCCACCTTCAAGCGCGCGTTCGGCGTCACGCCGAGCCAGTACCTCGCTGCCGCGGAAGCGGCGGCGCGCTGAGCGCCGCCGCCCCGCTGCCGCGCTCAGCGTGCGGTCCAGCGCGGCACCGTTTCGAACGCGTGCTCGACCGCGTGCACGATCCGGTCGACGTCCTCGCGACCGATCACGAGCGGCGGCGCGATCGCGAGCCGGTTGCCGAGCGAGCGGATCAGCACGCCCGCATCGCGCGCCGCGTCGGCGAGCGCGGCCGCATAGCCGTCCGACGGCTCGATCGATTCGCGCGTCGCCTTGTCCTTCACGAGGTCGATGCCGACCAGCAGCCCCTTGCCGCGCACGTCGCCGACCACCGGATAGCGGTCGACGAGCGGCTGCAGCCGCTCCAGCAGGTACGCACCTTCGCGCGCCGCGTTGCCGGCGAGATCCTCGTCGACGATGATCTGCAGGTTCGCGAGCGCGGCCGCGCAGACGATCGGATGGCCCGAGTAGGTGTAGCCGTGCATCAGCGTGCCGATGCCGCCCGGGTTGGACGCGAACGCGTTCTCGATGCGGCGGTTGACGACGGTCGCACCGAGCGGCAGATATCCCGACGACACGCCCTTCGCCAGGCACATGATGTCCGGCGCGACGCCCCAGCCGCGGCTGCCGAACGCGGCGCCGGTCCGCCCGAAGCCCGTCACCACTTCGTCGGCGATCAGCAGCACGCCGTGGCGGTCGCACACTTCGCGCACCAGCGGCCAGTAGTTCGCGGGCGGCACGATGATGCCGCCGGTCGCCTGCACCGGTTCGGCGATGAAGGCGGCCACGGTGTCGGGCCCCTGGAACAGGATCTCGCGCTCGACGAGCGACGCGCACAGCCGGCCGAGTTCCTCTGGGTCATGCGTGAACGGGTTGCGATAGATCCACGGCGTCTCGACGTGGAAGCAGCCGGCGAGCGCCGGCTCGTAGTTGCGCCGGTAGACGGTGTTGCCGGTGACGGAGCTGCCGCCGAAGTGCGAGCCGTGATAGGCCTGGCGCAGCGCGATGAACTTGGTGCGCTCGGGCTGCCCGGACACCTTCCAGTACTGCCGCGCGATCATCAGCGCGGCCTCGACGGCGTCCGAGCCGCCGGAGCCGAAGATTACGCGGCTCATGTCTTCCGGCTGGAGCATGTCGATCAGCCGCGCCGACAGTTCTTCCGCGCGCGGATGGCTGAACCCGGCGAACACCGGGTGATATTCGAGTTCGTCGAGCTGCCGGACGATCGCTTCCTTGATCTCCCGCCGGCCGTGGCCGACGTACACGTTGAACAGCGACGCGACCGCGTCGAGATACGGCCGGCCGGTGTCGTCGTACAGGTAGCAGCCTTCGCCGCGCGTGATGCGGATCGGCGAGCGCGACGCGGCGAGCGGATGTTGCCGGGGATGCCAGAAGCGCGATTCCGAATAGGACATGACAGGACTCCGTAGTGATTCGGTTGGATGGGGCAACACGGTGACGCAGACGATTTTCAGCCGGCGAGCGCCGCCGGTTGAAAGTCGAGCCGGCTTTCGAGGGCGCCGAGCGTCGCGAACGGTTCGTCGAGCGCCACGCGCATGAACGTCAGGAACTGGCCGACGTGGGCGTTCAGCGCGTCGCGACTGTAGTACTGCGGGCTCGCGTCGAAGTCGAAGCGCAGCGGTTCGCCGTTGCGGCGGTCGGTCAGGTTCACCATCAGGTCGTCGGTGGTGCCGACCGACAGGTTGTGCGACGTCGTCACGCAGTCGCCGAACCGCAGGTCGTAGTCGAACGCCATGATGTTGATCTCGGGGCCGAACACGCCCTGGCCGTTGTCGAGCGACGTCAGTTCGCGGTGCAGGTCGCCCATCCGGTAGCGCTGGTGCTGGCGCAGCGCGGTCATCTCGCGGTTCGCCTGGCGGCACAGGTCGTCGAGCGTGTGGCCCGGCTCGACGTGCAGGCGCAGCGGCAGCATGTTCGCGCACTGCGTCGGCGTGCGGCGCTCCCGTGCCGACGTGCGCGCCATCGCGGCGACCGACAGCACGATGTCGTGCGCGCCGGTGTTCAGGTACAGGTAGGCGGCGGTCAGCGCGGTGACGAGCCGCGGCACCGTCGACGTGAAGAGCCCCTTGGCGACCGCCTCGATGCGTGCGCTCTCGCTTGCGCTCGCGATACGCGTCTCGCGCAGGTCGGGCCCGTCGTCGCGCTCGGGAAAGCGCGCGGGGCCGGCGAGCGTGACCGTGCGCGGCTGGTCCGCGAAGCGTTCGAGCCAGTAGCGGCGATCGTGCGCGAACTGTTCGGACGCGCGGTACGCGTCTTCGTCGAGTTGCAGCTCGGCGAGCGACGCGAAGCGCGCGGGCGGTGCCTTGGCGCCTGCCGCGAACGCGCTGTACAGCTCGGCGGCGCGGGTGGCGATCAGGCTGCCCGAATAGCCGTCGACCAGGATGTGCGCGTAGCCGTGATACCAGTAGTAGTGATCCGGTGCGATGCGGTACAGCGTGTGGCGGAAGAACGGCCCGCGCGCCAGTTCGATCGCGCCCGTGCAGTGCGCACGCATGCCGGCGAGCGCGACGGCGTGCGCGTCTTTCGTGCCGGCGAGGTCCACGCGTTCGAGTGCCCAGTCGTCGGCGAGCGCGGCGTCGAGCACGCGCACGGGCGTGTCGCCATCCAGCACGATCCGCGTCGTGTGCAACGTCTGCGCCTCGCGAATCACCTGCCGCAGCGCGCGTTCGAATGCGTCGGTGTCGAGTGCGCCGCGAATCTCGAAATACTCGGCCGCGTAGATATGCGTCGACGGGACGGGATACGCGAGGGCGGCCTCCCAGAAATCCCGCTGCGGCGCGGACAGCGGCAATTGAAGCGTCGAATCGATCACGTCGTTTCTCCTGGAAAGCTTATTCCGGTGGATGAATTAAATGCGTGTATTTGTTTAATGAAAAATACATATTCGCATCGTGCATTTCATTTTTTGATGAATCGCAATTCTTATCCTAGACAGTCCAATTTGCGGCTGTCAATTCCGTGCGGTTTTGTCGGTAATTCGTAAAGTCCTTGCCAGTAAAGGCTTTGATGGATGGGTGAATAGTCTGGTCCGGAAAGAATATGAGAATGTCCGTTTTGAATAGGCGGCAAATTGGCAGCTTATTTAGCATCGACGCCTGAAATTGCTGCGCAAGCCGAAAACGGCCTGCCGGCAATTCGCCGGAAACGGTTTCCGGCGCCGGAAGCCGGCGCAATGGGCTGGCGCGAGCGGACATTACTAGGAGAGTCCCGTGAATCAACTGGAAGGGCTGGAGCGAAAAATCGGCGAGCAGCACGAGCGGCTCGCGCATCATCCGGTGTTCGGATCGATCCGTACCATCGACGAGCTGCGCGTGTTCATGGAATGGCACGTATTCGCCGTGTGGGATTTCATGTCGCTCGTGAAGCGGCTGCAGCAGGACCTGACGACCGTCGCGGTGCCGTGGGTCGCGCCGCGCAACGCGAACGCGTCGCGTCTCATCAACGAGATCGTGCTCGGCGAGGAATCGGACGAAACGCCGAACGGCCACATGAGCCACTACGACCTGTACCTGCACGCGATGCGCGATGTCGGCGCGTCGACCTCGCGCATCGAGGAAATGGTGTCGCTGGTGCGCTCGGGCTTCTCGGTGTCGGCCGCTCTGAAGGCCGTCGATGCGCCGGAGCCGGTGATCCGCTTCGTCGAGGCGACGATGGCCGCGTGCACGTCGGGCGCGACGCACCAGGTGCTCGGCAACTTCTTCTACGGCCGCGAGAACGTGATTCCCGACATGTTCCGCACGCTGCTCGACGAATGGAAGATCGAGCGCTCGTCGATTCCGCTGCTCGTGTATTACCTCGACCGCCACATCGAAGTGGATTCGGGCGAGCACGGGCCGGCGGCGCGCGCGAT
This sequence comes from Burkholderia sp. E168m22, assembly GCF_001319805.1. Lineage (NCBI taxonomy): Bacteria > Pseudomonadati > Pseudomonadota > Betaproteobacteria > Burkholderiales > Burkholderiaceae > Burkholderia > Burkholderia sp. E168m22. The sequence continues at coordinate 51,880 of NZ_BBSK01000112.1, read as the reverse complement.
GATCCGCGAGGCGGCCGACGGCGACGCGGCGAAGCTCGAGGAAGCGCTGCAGGCCGGGCTCGATGCGATCGACGAGCGCATGCGCCTGTGGGACGGGCTGCTCGCGCATCTCGGCCAGACCCGCAACGTGGTGCCGGCATGAACGCGCGCGGGCTGTCGGAGCGCATCGTCGATTTCGCGGCGCTCGAGTGGGAGCACCCGGCGGCGTTCGACGACGGCATCGACCAGGTCGTGCTCGTCGATACGCTGGACGAGCACGCGAAGCGCGGCATCCGGACCCGGATCGTGCGGTTCGATCCGGGCGCGGGCACGAGCGTGCCGTTCCTGCACGACTACCACGAGGAAGTGCACCTGATCGACGGCGACCAGAGCCTGGTCGACGTCGCGACGCGCGAGTATCGCGCGACGTATCGGGAAGGCAGCTACTTCGTGCGCCCGGCCGGCACGCCGCATGGCCCGTTCCGCAGCGACGCGGGCTGCCTGCTGCTCGAAATCCATTACTACGGTTCCCCGGAGGACACGCGATGACGACCGCCGTCACCTACGTGAGCCACGTCGATCGCTGGGAGGCGCGCGCGACCGTGCGATCGCGCCCGCGGCGGATCGTCGAGGACGACGAACTGCGCTACTACCCGCTCGAACGCCAGCCGCTGTGCGCGCACCCGGCGATCGTCGACGCGGGCGATGCGGTGCGCGATTTCGTCCTGCTGCAGAGCTTCTACAAGTACATCCAGGACGTGATCATCTTCGAGACGGAGATCGTCAACGCCACCGCGTTGCGGATCGCGCGCGGCCGCTTCGCGCATCCGTTTCCGTTCGCGTGCCGGCAGGATGCGATGACGGTGGTGATCGACGAGGATTACCACGCGTACGTCGCGATGGACTACCTGCGGCAGGTCGAGGAGGCCACCGGCATCGCGCCGCTGCCGCCGAACAGCGAGATCGAGCTGTCGCGGGCGATTCCGCGCGCGGTCGAGCGGGTCGGCGCGCAGTACCGCGACGGCATGGAACTGCTGTGCGTCGCGATCTCGGAGAACACGGTCACGGCGGAAGTCGCGGCGTTCTCGCGCGACGCGACGCTCAAGCGCTCGGTGAAGGGCGTGATGGCCGACCACCTCGCGGACGAAGGCCGTCACTCGGCGTTCTGGATCAATCTCGTGAAGCTGTACTGGTCGGAGATCGACGAACCCGCGCGGCTCGCGCTCGGCGAAGGGCTGCCGTGCTTCCTGCGCGAATACCTGAGTGCCGACCTGCAACTGCAGTTCGATCGCCGCCTGATCGATGCGCTCGATCTGCCGGCCGCCGAGCGCGCACGGATCGCGGACGACATGGTGGGTGCCTATCCGATCACGAGCCAGCATCCGATGATCGTCAACATCCGGCAGTTCTTCCGGATGAGCGGCCTGCTCGATCACGCGCCGACCCGCGCGGCCTTGTCCGACTACCTGTGAGTCACGTCGATGAAAGCGATCATCATTGCGATCGGCGGGCAGACCCGTCTCGCCGCACGGCTGGCGGCTGAACTCGAGGCGACCGGCCATACCGTCTGTATCGCCGACGGACGCGACGGCCCGCTGCGCGACGCGGCCGATGCGCTGCTGCTGCCGGCGCCGGCACCCGAACCGTTGCGTAACGCGGCCGAGTGGTCGATCGTCTGCGGCGTGCCGGACCCCGCGGTGCATTGCGCCCACGCACGGCCGCTGCATTGCGAGATCGTCGCCGATGCGTTTCCGCCGCGCGAAGTACGCGTCGCGTGGCTCACGGACGCGGCGCCCGGCGACACGCGCGTGCTGGCCGACGCGACGCTCGCGTTTGGCGCGGCGCTCAACGGCGCCGACCTCGCGGACGAGATCGCCGCATGCGCGGTCGATCTGATGCACGAAGTCGCGAGCGGGATCGCGCGCGAGCTGAGCGATCCGAACGACGCGCCGCGCGCCACGCCGCCGGGGCCGTCCGATATCGTGCTCGATCTCGAACGGCTGGCCGGCTGGCATGCGTCTAATGACACGGCCGCCGCGTGGCCGTGCGAGCCGTCGCTGCCGGAGCTCGTGTCGCGTGCGGCGGCCGCTGCGCCGGACGCCTGCGCGCTCGTCGCGGCCGATGGCCAGCTGACCTATCGCGAGCTGGTCACGCGCGCCCGCCAGGTTGCCGCGCGCATCGCCGCGCGGCCGGCCGCGCCACGTGTGGTCGCGGTGCGACTCGACAAGGGCGTCGCGCTGTACCCGGCGATCGTCGGCGTGCTGGGCGCCGGCGCGACCTGCGTGCCGCTCGATCCCGCGTTTCCACCCGAGCGGGCCCGCACGATCCTGCGTGAATCGGGGGCGCAGGCGCTCGTCGTCGGCGGGGCGGTCGAGCCGGCGCTGCTCGACGGATTCGACCTCGACGTGATCGACTGCGGCGCGCACGCGGAAGCGGACGCGCACGCCTCGCCCGATGCGCTGGCCGGCCAGTGGCCGCTCGAACGGGATGCGGACCGCGATGCGCGCTGCGCGGTCGCGATCTACACGTCGGGGTCGACCGGCGTGCCGAAAGGCGTGATGCTGTCGCACCGGAACATCGTGCAGTTCTGCCACTGGTATCGCGCGCACGTGTCGCTCGATGCGTCGTCGCGCGTGCTGCAGTTCTCGACGGTGGCGTTCGATGCGTCGCTGCTCGACATGTTCCCGACCTGGCTCGCCGGCGCGACGCTGGTCGCGCCGAGCGAAGCGCAGCGCCGCGAACTCGACGCGCTCGCGACGCTCGTCGCCGACGCGCGCATCACGCACGCGTTCCTGCCGCCCGCGCTGCTCGCGGCGCTGCCGGATTGCGACTGGCCCGCGCTCGCGCACCTTGTCACGGGCGGCGACGTGTGCGACCCCGACACGATCGCGCGCTGGAGCGCGAACCGGCGGCTGCACAACATCTACGGGCCGACCGAATGCACGGTGCTCGCGACGACGGGCGAACTGCGCGCCGGCGACAGCAACCGGCGCATCGGCCGGCCGATCGCGAACGCGCGCTGCCATGTGCTCGCGGCCGACGGCCGTCCGGCGCTCACCGGCGAGGAAGGCGAACTGTGCATCGCCGGCGCGGGCGTCGGGCTCGGCTATCTCGGTCGGCCCGACCTGAGCGCCGAGCGTTTCGTCGCCGATCCGTACGGCGCGCCGGGCGCGACGATGTACCGGACCGGCGACATCGCCAGCTGGGAGCCGGACGGCACGCTGCGCTACGTGGGCCGCCGCGACACGCAACTGAAGATTCGCGGTTTTCGCGTCGAGCCGGGCGAGATCGAGACGGCCGCGCTGGCGGCGGGGCTGTACCGCCAGTGCGCGGTGGTGCCCGACGAGCGCAAGCGCATCCGGCTGTTCGCCGCGAAGCCGGTCGACGCGGCGGCGACGCCCGACGCGCTGCGCGCCGTGCTGGCCGCCACGCTGCCCGACTACATGGTGCCGTACGACATCACGGCGCTCGACGTATTGCCCGCGACGCCGAACGGCAAGATCGACCGCGCCGCACTCGCGCGCCTGCCGGTGTCGCGTGCGGGAAGCGACACGCGCGACGCACCGCGCGGCGCGCTGGAGCTTCGTCTCGCCGCGATGTGGGCGACGCTGCTCGAACTCGCGCCGGACGAGATCGGCCGCGACGCGTCGTTCTTCGAACTGGGCGGCCATTCGCTGCTGGTGTCGCGGCTGATGCTGGCGGTGAAGCGCGAGCTGGGCGGCAACGCAGCGCTCGCGCGTTTCATGGAGCGGCCGACCATCGCCGCGCTCGCGGCGCTGCTGACCGACGAGTCGGGCGAGCGCGGCGCGAACGTGCCGGCGCGCGTGCACGACGATCGCCGCCTGCCCGACGACGTGCGACTGCCGGCCGGCCAGCCGGCGGGCGACGGCTCCGGCGCGGTGCTGCTGACCGGCGCGAACGGCTTCCTGGGCTGCTTCATCCTCAGCGAACTGATCAGCCGCACGAACCAGATCGTCTACTGCGTCGTGCGCGGCGACGACGATGCGAGCGCGCGCCGGCGGCTCGACGAAGCGGCGTTCGTCAACGGGCTCGGCCATCTGTGCGGGCATCCGCGCGTGCGGGTGCTGCGCGGCGATCTCGGTGCGCCGCGCCTCGGGCTGTCGGATGCGGTGTGGCAGACGCTCGCGGCCGAGGTCGGCGCGATTCATCACAACGGCGCACACGTGAACCACGTGTACGACTACCCGTACCTGCACGCGGAGAACGTCGGCTCGACGCTCGAACTGCTCCGCCTGTGCTGCAGCGGCCGCCGCAAGGCGCTGCATTTCGTATCGACGCTATCCGCGGCGAGCGCGACGGGCCCGACGGGACGCCTGATCGAGGCGGCCCCGTCGGAGGCCGGCCCTGCCTTCGTCAACAACGGCTACAACCTGACGAAGTGGGTGTCCGAGCATCTCGTTGCCGAAGCGGCTGCGCGCGGGATCGACACGACGATCCTGCGGCCCGGCAACATCACGGGCCATTCGCGCACGGGGCTGTGCCAGCCGGGACGCAACCGGATCCTGCTGCTGCTCAAGGGCGCGGTGCAGCTCGGCTGCGCGCCGCTCGCGAGCGAGGGCGGGCTGTTCGACCTGAGCCCGGTCGACTACCTGGCGCGGGCGATCGTCGCGTGCACGCTCGACGGTGCGCGCACCGAGCGCGTGTTCCATCTGCACAACCCGCGTCCGCTCGACTGGGCCGGCTACCTGCGCGCACTCGCGCGGCGCGGCTATCCGCTGCGATTCGAAGCGCCCGGGGTCTGGCGCGAGCGGCTGTTGTCGATCGACGAATCGAATGCGCTGTTCGACGTCGTCGCGTTCTATCTCGACGACCGGCAGGACGATATCGGCGACATGGCCGTGATCGATCACGCGCGCACCGAGGCGACGCTGCGCCGGCTAGGCGTCACGTATCCGGACAAGGACGACGCGCTGCTCGATGCGCATTTCGGCTACCTCGCCGAATGCGGCTTCATGCCGCCGCCGCCCGAGCCGGCGCCGCGCGCGAACGACGCCCGCCGCGACGCCGAGCCCGAACCCGCGTGGTGAAGACGTACCCCGTTTGATCAATCGCTGTCATCGCATCATTCATCAAGGAGGCATCATGCTGCAACGTACTGCAACGCAACCCCGTCCGTCCACGCTCGTCTACGCGCCGCAAACGCCGATCCTGTCCGGCTCGGCCGATCTCGACGTGCCGGCGCGCGACGCGTGGCGCGTGGTCGGCGATTTCGCCGGCTTCTCGCGCTTCATCACGGGGCTCGACCATACCGACATGATCGGCGAAGGCGTGCGCTCGCTGCGCATCAAGCATTTCGCGGACGGCAACGTCGTCGTCGAACAGCTCAACAGCCACGACGACGAAGCGATGGTGATGACGTGGAGCCTGATCCATACGTCGTTCGACATCGGCAATCTGTGGGCGCTGATGCGCGTCGAACCGCGCGGCGACCAGGCCTGCACGGTGACGTGGGACATCGCCGGCGAACCGTCGCACGGCGGCGCCGCGCGCCAGCCGGAATTCGACGCGTTCGTCACCGGCTTCCTCGACATGGCGATGACGAACCTGCGCGCGCTGTTCAAGCCGCAGTAACCGTGCATCGCCCGCCGGCGCCGTGCCGCTACGCGGCCGCGCCGGCCCACGCGCCGGCCTTGCCCGGTGCGTGGCTTTTTTTCCCGGCCGGTGGTGCGCACGCGTCGTCGCGCGCTTGTGCGAACGCATCGCGCAGCGCGGCCTTCATGAAGTCGACCCAGGCGCGCGTCTTCGCGTCGAGATGCTGGCGCGACGCGTACACCAGGAACACGCCGATTTCCTCCGCCTGGTAGTCGGGCAGCACGCGCACGAGCGCGCCCGAGCGCAGGTCGGCCGCGGCGACGAAGTCCGGCAGCAAGCCGATTCCCGCGCCTTCGCGCACCGCGATCGCGAGCGACGCGGCGACGTCGGCCGTCATCGACGGATCGACGTCCACCGTTTGTGCTTCCGCACCGTTCCAGAGCGTCCAGATGCGCTCGTGATACGCGGGCGCGACCAGTTGCACGCAGCGATGGTGAACCAGCGCGCCCGGCGAATCGGGCATGCCGTGCGCATCGAGATACGCGGGCGACGCGCACAGCACGCTGCGGATGCGACCGACGTCGATCGCGACCTGCTCGGAGCTCGGCAGGCTCGGCATCGCGATCACCGCGACGTCGTAGCTGTCGCGCACCAGTTTCGGCAGGTGCGGCGCGAGCGTCAGGTCGACGCTCACGTCCGGGTAGCGCGCCTGGAATTGCCCGATCAGCGGAATCACGAAATGGTTCGCGATGCTGGCGCTGCAATGCGCGCGCAGCCGGCCATGCGGATGCACGCGCGCGTCGCGCGCCTCGCGCTCGCTCGCATCGACGGCCAGCGTGATGTCGCGGGCGCGCGCCAGATAGCGTTCGCCCGCTTCGGTCAGGCACATCGAGCGCGTCGTGCGGTTCAGCAGCCGGATGCCGAGACGATGCTCGAGCGACGCGACGAGCCGGCTGACGTGCGCGGTCGTGATGCCGAGCCGTTTGCCGGTCTCGGTGAAGGTGCCCGCGTCCGCGAGCGTGACGAACGCCTGCATGCTTTGAATCAGATCCATCGGGATAACGAAACCTCCGGCTGGCCGTATGGCAATGCCGCTACTGTAGCGACGGCCACGGCACGCCGCGCGCGCGCATCAGCGATCGATCGTCGCAAAACGGACAATCGACGCCGGGGTCAGCGCCGCCGGAAGTATTCGCTCGGCGCGACGCCGAGCGCCTTGCGGAACATCGCCGCGAATGCGCTGGGGCTGTCGTAGCCGTGTTCGAGCGCGAGTTCGAGGATCGGCGTGCCGGCGGCGAGGCGCGGCAGGCTCAGCAGCAGCCGCGCGTGGCGGCACCATGCGCCGTGCGTCATGCCCGTCTCGCGCTTGAACGCGCGGGCGAGCGTGCGTTCGTTCATGTGCGCGTCGCGTGCCCACGCCTGCAGCGTGACGACCGACGACGGGTCGTTGATGAGCCGCGTGCACAGCGCGACGAGCGCGGGATGGCGCGGCATCGGCACGTGCAGCGACAGCGACGGCGCGATCTCGATCTCGTCGAGGATCAGCGCGAGCACGCGGCCCGCGCGGTGCGACAGGTCGTAGTCGGCGGGCAGGTCGCAGGCCGTCACGATCAGTTCGCGCAGCAGCGTGCCGACCTCGATCACGCGGCATTCGGTCGGCAGGCTCGGCCGCACTTCGGGGCCGACGAACACGGTGCGCATCTGCACGTCGCCGGCCGAGCGGATCTCGTGCTGCGTGCCGCCCGGCACCCACACCGCGCGGCCCGTCGGCACGACCCAGCTGCCCGCGTCCGCGTGCACGATCATCACGCCGGAAATCGCGTGGATCAGCTGGCCCTGGCGGTGCGAATGCGGCGGGTACGCCATGCCCGCCGGCGAGTCGGAGGCGACGACGGCGATCTGCTTGTCACGCGCCTGGCGCTCGAGTGCGATGAAGAAATTTTCCAATTGATCGGGATTGTCCTTTTCTCGACGACGAATGCGCTTTACGCGCGAGATCGACCGCATAGGTCGAAATTACCATAAGCCCATCGTTTGTTCGACCTCCTTGCCACTGCCACCCGATGCGCGTTCCGTCCATTCCGTCCGCTTCGCCCGTTTCTCCCGCCGTCGAGACACGCTTGCCGCGCGTGCGGCGCGCCACCTGTGCGGCCGTGCTGCTGGCGTCGGCCGCGCTGGCCGCGTGTTCGGTCGGCGAGCCGTATCGGCCGCCGGTGTCCGACGCGACGCGCACCGGGCCGTTTGACGCGGTGGCCGACGTGCCGGCCGCGGCCGCCGGCGAACCGCCGCAACGCTGGTGGCGGCTGTACGACGATCCCGTACTCGACGGCCTCGTGCGCGATGCGCTGGCGCAGAACCGCGATCTCGCCGCGGCCGTCGCGCGGGTCGAGCGTGCGCGTGCCGTGTTCGACGAGGCGGGCGCCGCGCGGTTGCCCGACACGACGGCCGGCTTCGGCGTCGACTACGGCAAGCACGCGCCCGACCAGATCGTTGCGGCGGCCAAGGACACCGATGCGCGCACGCGCTGGGGTTTCGCGCCGTCGTTCTCGCTGTCGTGGGAAGTCGATCTGTGGGGCCGCGTGCGCCATCTGGTCGACGCCGCGCAGGCCGACGCCGACGCGGTGCAGGCCGCGTCCGATGCGATGCGCGTCGTGGTGGCCGCCGAGACGACGGCCGCGTATGCGCAGGTGTGCGCATACGGCGAGCGGATCGACGTGGCCGAGCAGTCGGTCGGCATCGCGGACCGGCTGGCCGCGCTGACGGCGAAGCAGCGCGCGCACGGGCTCGTGTCCGACCTCGAAGTGGCGCGTTCGCGCGCGTTCGCCGACGATACGCGCGCCGATTTGCCGGCGCTCGTCGGCTCACGGCGCGCGGCGCTGTACGAACTGGCGGTGCTGACCGGGCGCGCGCCCGGCGCGCTGCCCGACGCCGCCGCGCATTGCCGCACCGCGCCGATGCTCGCTCGGCCGTTCCCGGTCGGCGACGGCGCGTCGCTGCTGCGCCGTCGCCCCGACCTGCGCGAGAGCGAGCGCCAACTGGCCGCCGCGAATGCGCGGATCGGCGTGGCGACGGCCGAGCTGTATCCGTCGATTTCGCTCGGCGGCTCGGTGAACTGGCTGTCGACCGGCGGCGATCCGTCGACGCTCGGCGACAAGTACGCGATCGCTTGGGGCGTCGGCCCGCTGATCACGTGGCGCTTTCCGAACATGGCGGTGAGCCGCGCGCGGCTCGCGCAGGCCCGCGCCGACGACACGCTCGCCCGTGCGCAATTCGATGCGCAGGTGCTGCGCGCGCTGAAGGAAACCGAGCAGGCGCTGGCCCGCTACGGCGCCGCGTGGCGCCGCCGCGCCGCGCTCGAAACCGCGCGTGCCGAGCATGCGCGCGCCTATCGCCTCGCCGAGCTGAACTACGAAGCCGGCGCCCTCGATTTCCTCGGCGTGCTCGACGCGCAGCGCAGCCTCGTCGCGGTCGATTCGGCGCTGGCCGAGTCGACGCAGCAGGTCTCGCTCGACCAGGTCGCCGTGTTCAAGGCGCTCGGAGGCGGCTGGCAACCGTAGCCGGCCACGTTCGCCGCGTCCCTGTCCGTTCTCTTGCACGCCAACTCATCATTCCGATCATGAGCACGACTGCCGTACCCGAAAAAGCCAAAACCGCCCGGTTCTCCCGGCGCCAACTGATCGCCGCGGGCGTCGTGCTCGCCGTCATCGCGCTCGCCGTGTTCGGCTGGCACTGGTGGACCGTCGGCCGTTTCATCGAAAGCACCGACGACGCGTATGTCCGCGCCGACGTCGTGACCGTCAGCTCCCGCGTGTCGGGTTACGTCACGCAGGTGGCGGTCGACGACAACCAGCCGGTGAAGCGCGGCGACGTGCTCGTGCGGCTCGACGACCGCGACTATCGCGCGAAGGTCGACGATGCGCAGGCCGCCGTCGCGGCGGCCGACGCGACGCTGCAGGCCGAGCAGGCGGCGGCCGCGATGCTCGACGCGCAGATCGGCCAGCAGCGCAGCCAGATCGCGCAGGCCGACGCCGATGCGGCCGCCGCGCGCGCCGAAGCCGCGCGGCGCGACGCCGATGCGACGCGCTACAAGCAACTGCTGGCCGAATCCGCCGCGAGCGGGCAGCGCTGGGAGCAGGCCCATGCGGACGCATTGAAGGCGCGCGCCGAGCTGACCCGCGCCGGCGCGGCCGTGCGGGTGCAGACCGACCAGCAGACCGTGCTGCAGCGCCGCCGCGAACAGAGCACCGCGGCGATCGCGCAGGCACGCGCCCGGCTTGCGGCGGCCCAGGCGAAGCTGGCGCTCGCGCAACTCGATCTCGACCACACGGTGATCCGGGCGACGCGCGACGGCAGCGTCGGCCAGCGCGCGGTGAGAGCCGGCCAGTACGTCGAAGTCGGGATGCCGCTGCTCGCGGTGGTGCCGCTGAGCGACGTGTACGTGGTGGCGAACTTCAAGGAAACGCAGTTGGGCGCGATGCACGACGGCCAGCCCGTCCAGATCGACGTCGACACCTATTCGGGCCATACGCTGCACGGCCGCGTGATCGGCCTCGCGCCGGGCTCGGGCGCGCAGTTCGCGCTGCTGCCGCCGGACAACGCGACCGGCAACTTCACGAAGATCGTGCAGCGCATCCCGGTGAAGATCCGCGTCGATGCGCCGCCGGCCGGCGTCGTGCTGCGGCCCGGGATGTCGGTGATCGCGCGCGTCGACACGCGCGGCACGCAGGGGGCCGGCACGTGAGCACGACGACCGCGCAGGCTGCGCACGAAGACACCGTTTCGCTGCGCGCGTGGGTCGCGGTGCTCGGCGGCGTGTTCGGCTGCTTCATGGCCGGCATGAACGTGCACGTGACCAATGCGTCGCTGCCCGACATCCGCGGCTCGCTCGGCGCGAGCTTCGAGGAAGGCTCGTGGATCACCACCGCGTACCTCGTCGCCGAGATCGTCGTGATTCCGCTCACCGGCTGGCTCGTGCAGGTGTTTTCCGCGCGACGCGTGCTCTTGGTCGGCGCGACCGGCTTTCTCGCGTTTTCGCTCGCATGCTCGGTCGCGCCGAGCATCTCGACGATGATCGTCGCGCGGGCGCTGCAGGGCGCGTTCGGCGGCGTGCTGATCCCGCTGTCGTTCCAGCTGATCGTCACCGAATTGCCGCCGTCGAAACATCCGCTCGGGATGGCGCTGTTCGCGATCGCGAACAACGTCGCGCAGGCGGCGGGGCCGTCGGTCGGCGGGTGGCTCACCGACATGTATTCGTGGCGCTGGATCTTCTATCTGCAGATTCCGCCGGCGATCGCGCTGGTCGCGGCGATCGGCTGGGCGATCCGGCCCGTGCCGGTGCAGCTCGGGATGCTCAGGCGGGCCGACTGGTTCGGCATCGCGACGATGGCGGTCGGCCTGAGCGCGCTGCAGATCGTGCTGGAGGAGGGCGGGCGCAAGGACTGGTTCGCGTCGGACCTGATCGTCGAGCTGTCGATCGTCGCGGCGCTCGGGCTGGCGGCGTTCGTCGCGATCGAGCTGCGGCGCAAGGAGCCGTTCATCAACCTGCGGCTGCTCGGCCAGTACAACTTCGGGATCGCGAGCCTGATGCAGTTCCTGTTCGGCGCGGTGGTGTTCGGCGTGGTGTTCCTCGTGCCGAACTACTTTGCCGAGCTGCACGGCTACAGCGCGCGCGACATCGGCCTCGCAATGATTCCGTACGGGCTCGTGCAGTTCGCGATGTCGTTCCTGACGCCGCCGCTGATGCGCCGCACCAGCCCGCGCACGACGATCGTGCTCGGCTTCGTGCTGGTCGCGGCCGGCTGCCTGATGAACATCCACCTCGACGCCGATGCGGCATCGAACGTGATCGTCCCGTCGCTGATCGTGCGCGGGATCGGGCAGTCGTTCGTCGTGATCGCGCTGGCCGTGATGGCCGTCGACGGGATCGAGAAGGCGCAGCTCGGCTCCGCGTCGGGCGTGTTCAACATGGTCCGCAACGTCGGCGGCGCGATCGGCATCGCGGTGATGAGCCAGATCGTCGTCGAGCGGCAGAAGCTGCATGCGATGCGCATCGGCGAGGCGGTCACGCCGTTCTCCGAGGCGTTCCAGGAGCGCATGGCGATGCTCGCGCGGCTGCTCGCGCGCGTGCATGCGCCGCGCGCGGACGTGCTGCCGGGCGGATCGTTCTCCGGCGTGCATGAACTTGCGCTGGGGCTCGTCAACCAGCGCGTGATGCGCGAGGCGCTGCTGATGGCGTACAGCGATACGTTCCTGATCGCGGGAATCGCGATGATCGGGTGTACGGCGGCGGCGTTCATTCTCAAGGGGAAGAAAAAGGCGTGAGGGCCGGCTGTGGCTGACCTCGATCCGGATTGCCGTGTCCGTCGCCGTTGCCGTCACGCGAAGATCGCCGCCGATCTCCGTCTCGATCTGCCGCTCCGTGCTTTGCAGGTTCGCGAAGGCGACGGACCGCATCCTTTCGCTGCATCGCCGAATACCGTCGGCGGTTTCCATTATTTCATATTTCGATTATTATCGAAATATGGAAACGAACCAGACCGTCGCCGCCTTGTCGGCGCTCGCCCACGAATCCCGGCTCGCCGTGTTCCGCGCGCTCGTGCAGGCAGGGCCGCCGGGCCTGCCCGCGGGGCAGATCGCCGCCTTGCTCGACGTGCCGCCATCGTCGCTGTCCTTTCATCTGAAGGAACTGGCCCATGCCGCGCTCGTCACGAGCCGGCAGGAAGGCCGCTTCGTCATCTACAGCGCGAACTTCGCGACGATGAACGGCCTGCTGGCCTATCTCACCGAGAACTGCTGCGGCGGCAATCCATGCTCGCCGGTGTCCGCGTGTTCGACGTCCGGCACGCAAACCTGTTGACGCGTTCGCGCGCATTGCCCATGACCACCCACGTACTGATCCTCTGCACCCACAACTCGGCGCGCAGCGTGCTGGCCGAGGGGATGCTCAACCATTGGGCCGCGAAGCTCGGCAAGGACATGCGCGCGTACAGCGCGGGCAGCGCGCCGAGCGGCCGGCTCGATCCGTTCGCGCTGGACGCGCTGACGAACGCCGGCGTCGACACGAGCGGCTACCGCAGCAAGAGCTGGGACGAATTCGTCGGCGCCGGCGCGCCTGACATGCGCGTCGTCGTCACGGTATGCGACAGCGCGGCCGCCGAAACCTGCCCGCACTGGCCCGGCAGCCCGGTGAAAGTGCACTGGGGCTATGCCGATCCATCGAATGCGCCGGGCGGCGATGAAGGCAAGCGTCTCGCGTTCGAACTCACGCGCGAGGCGCTCGGCTACCGGATGCTGCAATTGCTGGCGCTGCCGCTCGATCGCATGAGCAACGCCGAACTCCAGGCGGCACTCGTGGAGATTTCCCGAAACTGACTGCGCGCATGGCGACCGGCGAGAAGCCGCTGGCCGCTCGCGACACCGAGATCGATACCCGTTCAATGAACGCACCCGACGTCTCGCCGGCAGGCAAGGCGGCCGCCATGCCCGCCATCAATTTCTTCGAACGCTATCTGACCGTCTGGGTGGCACTGTGCATCGTCGCCGGTATCGCGCTCGGGCAAGCGCTGCCCGGCCTGTTTCAGCACATCGGCCGGATGGAATATGCACACGTCAACTTGCCGGTTGGCCTGCTGATCTGGGTGATGATCGTTCCGATGCTCGTGAAGGTCGATTTCGGCGCGCTGCATGAAGTGCGTCGGCATGTGAAAGGCATCGGCGTCACGCTCGTCGTGAACTGGCTCGTCAAGCCGTTCTCGATGGCGCTGCTCGGCTGGCTGTTCATCCGGCATCTGTTCGCGTCGCTGCTGCCGGCCGACCAACTCGACAGCTACATCGCCGGGCTGATCCTGCTGGCCGCCGCGCCGTGCACGGCGATGGTATTCGTGTGGAGCCGGCTGACGGGCGGCGATCCGCTGTTCACGCTGTCGCAGGTCGCGTTGAACGACAGCATTATGGTGGTCGCGTTCGCGCCGCTGGTCGGGCTGCTGCTCGGGATGTCCGCGATCACGGTGCCGTGGGCGACGTTGATCACGTCGGTCGGGCTCTACATCGTCATCCCCGTGATCGTCTCGCAGGTCTTGCGCAAGCGGCTGCTGGCCAAAGGGCGGGCGGCATTCGACGCCGCGATGACGAAGATCGGCCCGTGGTCGATCGCCGCGCTGCTCGCGACGCTCGTGCTGCTGTTCGCGTTTCAGGGCGAAGCGATCCTCAAGGAGCCGCTGGTCATTGCGCTGCTCGCGGTGCCGATCCTGATCCAGGTGTTCTTCAACTCGGCGCTCGCTTACTGGCTCAATCGCGCGGTGGGCGAGAAGCACAACGTTGCGTGCCCGTCCGCGCTGATCGGCGCGTCCAACTTCTTCGAGCTGGCCGTCGCGGCCGCGATCAGCCTGTTCGGCTTTCATTCGGGCGCGGCGCTGGCGACCGTCGTCGGCGTGCTGGTCGAGGTGCCGGTGATGTTGCTGGTGGTGCGCGTCGTCAACCGGTCGAAAGGCTGGTACGAGCGCGCGTGAACGAACGGGCGTATCCATCTGCATGAACGACATCCTGATTCATCGCCATGACACGGAGGGCAAGCGTGCTTGATCTTTCTAACGACCTGCCGCAACTCGATCTCGAATCGTTTCGCGTGCCGGATGCCGGACAGTTGCGGCCGGCTTCTCCGTCCACGCATGCGCCGCGGTTCCTGTTGCTGTACGGCTCGCTGCGCGAGCGCGCCTTCAGCCGCCTGCTGATCGAGGAAGCCGCACGCCTGCTGACGGCGATGGGCGCCGAGGTGCGCGTGTTCAACCCGAGCGGCCTGCCGCTGCCCGACGATGCGCCGGAGAGCCATCCGAAGGTCGTCGAGCTGCGCGAACAGGTGCAGTGGTCGGAAGGCATGGTGTGGTGCTCGCCCGAGCGGCATGGCGCGATGACCGGGATCATGAAGGCGCAGATCGACTGGATTCCGCTGTCGATGGGCGCCGTCCGGCCGACGCAGGGCAAGACGCTCGCGGTCATGCAGGTCAGCGGCGGCTCGCAGTCGTTCAATGCGGTCAATCAGATGCGCGTGCTCGGCCGCTGGATGCGCATGCTGACCATCCCGAACCAGTCGTCGGTGGCGAAGGCGTTCGGGGAATTCGACGAAGCCGGGCGGATGAAGCCTTCGGCCTATTTCGATCGGGTGGTGGACGTGCTGGAGGAACTGGTCAAGTTCACGCTGCTGACGCGCGATGTCGGGCCGTATCTCGTCGATCGGTACAGCGAGCGGAAGGAGAGTGCGGAGGCGTTGTCGAAGCGGGTGAATCAGTGGAGTATCTGATGCGCGACGGGGCGGCCGGAATGCACTGCCGCCCGTTCAATTGACAACGCAGGAAGCAGATCGAAGACGATCGCGTTCGCGATGTCGATGAAGCATGCGCAGACCGCCGCGCCGACGGGCAACATGCAACACGTACGTCGGCGGCTCGACAGCGGGCGACACCGATCCCCCGACGCTGCAAAGGCGATGAAAAAATCGATTAGCGATCGAAATCGTCCGTAGGACGAATCAGCCTAGTCCGATTTACTTGCTCGCGAACCGAACGTGATACTTGCACCAGCGAACTTCGATTCATACGAGCGCGGTGCGGTTCCGCCGAGGGCGATCTCCATGGGCATCACGGACCATCAACACATCATCGGACGATTGGCGACATGGCTTGCAGGGTCGCCGACCGGCACGTGGCCGCCGTATCGCCGCCGCGTGTCGCGCGCGGCCGGCGACGCGTATGACCGCTTCTTCCAGGATTCGAGCATCGCGATACGCGTGCTCGGCCAGAAGGCCGCGCAGCACGAAGCGATGCTCGCGACGCTCGGCGCGACCGCGTTGTCCGCGCCGCCGCCGCACATGCTCGACACGCTGCGCACGCGGATGCCCCAGCTCGACGGGCTCGAGTTCCGGCCGCCGGGTGCGGGCCGGCACGATGCCAGTCTCGCCGTTCGACGCTCGCCGCCGCGCGATGCCACGACGTTCTCGATCGAATTCGCCGGCGACGGTTACTGGCTCGCCGCCGATTCCGGCTGGGCCGTGCGGATCGACCCGGGGCAACTGCTGGCGCCGGGCGACTGGCCCGATTCGCTGGCATCCGCGGCGCTGCATCTGCAAGGGCGCGCGTTCGAGCTGCTGCATCGCGACGCGCCGGCCACGCCGTTCGGCTGGACGATGCACGTCGAAAAACACCTGCCTGCACGACCGCAGGCGTATGTGCTGACGACGACGCGCACGCTCACGGCGGCCGACCTGCCGTGGCTGTCGATCGCGCTGTGGAATGTCGTGGCCGCGCTGCTGGTGCTGGGCGCGCTCGGCGCGTGGCGGCTGCGCGACGCGCGTCGCCGCGAGCACGCCCGCGCGCGGCTCGACGGCGTGACGCGCCTCGATACGCTCGGCGAAATGGCGGCCGGCCTCGCGCATGAGCTGAACCAGCCGCTGACCGCGATCGTCACGCACACGCGCGCAGCCGAGCGGATGCTCGATACGCCGTCGGAGCGCGACAGCGTGCGCCGTGCGTTGCAGACGAGCGTCGCGCAGGCGAAGCGCGCCGCGGCGATTCTCGACCGCCTGCGCACCGCGATGACGTCGAGCCGCGACGACGCGCGCCGTGCGCTCGATCCGGACGCGCTGATGGCGTCGCTGCTGTTCCTGCACGCGGACGACGCGGCGCGCGAGCACGTCGCGCTGACGTGGCGCAACGCGGCGCCGCGCGCCCGGCCGCTGGCCGATCCGGTCGCGGTCGAGCAGATCCTGCACAACCTGATCCGCAACGCGCGCGACGTGCTGGCAGGCGCGCCGCGCGGCGAGATCCGCGTGAGCGGTGCACGCGACGGCCGGCATTACCGGTTCAGTGTGACCGACACCGGGCCGGGCGTGCCGGACGACGCGCTGCCGCGGCTGTTCGAGCCATTCTTCACGACGCGCACGGACGGGCTCGGCCTCGGGCTGCCGTTGTGCGACACGCTCGCGCAGCGTCAGGACGGCGCGCTGACCATTCGGAACCTGCCGTCCGGCGGTGCCGAGGCGGTGCTGTTGCTGCCGATGGCGCGGGAGGGGCATGGATGAGCACGCATGAAGCCATGCATCCGCCGGAGGCCGGGTCCGTCGTCGCGATCGTCGACGACGACGAAGCCGTGCGCGACGGCCTCGCGCTGCTGCTGTGGACCGTCGGCTTGCGCACCCGCCGTTTCGCCGATGCGCACGCGTTTCTCGCGGAAGCCGACGACAGCACGCTCGGCTGCGTGCTGCTCGACCTGCGGATGCCGGGGATGAGCGGGCTCGACGCGCTCGATTGTCTCGCCGGCCGGCGTAGCCTGCCGGTGATCGTGCTGACCGGCCATGGCAACGTCGATGCGTGCCGGCGTGCGTTCAAGCGCGGCGCGTGCGATTTCCTGCGCAAGCCGGTCGACGACGACGAACTGATCGACGTGGTCCAGCAGGCGCTGCGCGGGCACGCGGACCGGCGCGACGGCGACGCGGCGGAACAGGCCCGCGCGAGCCGGATGGCGACGCTGAGCGCGCGCGAGCGCGACGTGCTCGACGGCATCGTGCGCGGCGGCAGCAACAAGGCAATCGCGCGCGATCTCGGGCTGTCGCCGCGCACGGTCGAGACGTATCGCGCGAACCTGTTCGACAAATTGCAGGTCGCGTCGCTCGTCGAGCTGGTGCGCGACTACGCGGCGCTCGCGGGCGTATCGGCGACGTAGCGGCGCGACGATGCCGCGGCGCAGGAGCGGAAGCGGCTCGACGCGCGGTGTCCCTACGTCGTGCGATTTCGCAACGCGAACCGGATCGCGTCCGGCCTGACTCGCGGCAAGGTCCGAATCGCGCGCCCGACCGCGATTCCCGCGCGGAACGAACGTGGGCACGTTGTGCCCCGTGATGACCGCTTACCCCGATTTTTTCCGCCACGCCCGCGCGGCCGGTTTCGACCGACTCGCATCGAGCGTGGCATCGCGTTGTTTTTTCAGTAGAGAGCATTCGAATGAATACGACCCGAATCACGATGATCCGGCTTGCCGCGGCGGCGCTGTTCGCGACGACGGCGATCGCGCCCGGCGCGCATGCGGCCGATGCGCCGGCATCGGCGCCTGCCGCGCCGACCGGTCATGGCTTCGACTACGATCACCAGCGCGAGTGGCATCTCGAATCCGGCGACGCGCAGTCGCCGGTCGCGATCGATTCCGCAACGGTCAAGCGCGCGACGCGCTACGAGGACGAGAACGTCGCGATCGACGTGCATATCGCCGACACCCGCGCGAAGGCGATCGATAACGGCCATACGATCCAAATCGTGCCGGCCGGCGGCAGCGCGACGATCCGCGGGCGGCATTTCCGGCTTCAGCAGATTCATTTCCACGCGCCGGCAGAGCATACGCTGGACGGTCGCAGCTCTCCGATCGAGGGACATTTCGTGTTCCGCTCGCAGGACGGGCGGCTGGCCGTCGTCGCGGTGTTCTATCGCACCGGCAGCGAGAACGCGCAGTTCGCGGCGGTGATGGATGCGCTGCGCGGCGCGGATACCGCGAGCGTGCCGTCGTTCCACGCAGCCGCGCTGATGCCGCGCAGCGTGAAAACCTACTACCACTACCTCGGTTCGCTCACGACGCCGCCGCTGACCGAGAACGTCGAATGGTACGTGCTGGACGAGCCGGTCGAGTTGTCGGCGGACGACATCACCGCATTCCGGATGCGTTACTCGCACAACGCGCGCGTGGTTCAACCGTTGAACGGCCGGCCGCTGCTGCGTTACGACGCGAAGTAAGCGCGCGCCTCCGTAGCGCTACGGAGGCGCCACCCGTTCGCGTACGGGTTCAGCGTGCATGACGAATTTCCTACGATGGCGTGATCTCCTCTCATCGTTCAGGAAGTCACGTCATGATCAAGTCTTTCGCCCTCCCGTTGTCGCTCGCACTGCTGTTCTCGGGCGCGGCATTCGCCGATACGGTCGCACCGGAAACGAAAAAGCAGGACCCGAGCGACGCGGGTTACTACGCGACCGCGCGCGTCATCGGCGCGTTTGACAACGCCGTGAACATGGAGCTGACGAGCCCGCGTGTGACGAGCCGCATCGGCGGCCCGGACGGGCAGGATCGCGTGACGGGCTCGGTCGCGGGCGGCTACCAGTTCGGTAACGGCTGGCGCGCGGAAGGCGAATACGTGTTCAAGCGCTCCGGCAACTTCGTCAGCTACTGGGCGCCGTTCGACGCGAACGCGAACGAATTCCATGTGTCGTCGCAGCGGCTGATGCTCAACGGCTATCGCGACTTCGACCTGGGGCGTGGTTTCTCGGTGTACGGCACGCTCGGCGTCGGTGTCGCGATCGTGTCGGCCGAAGGCTGGCAGGGCAACGACACGCGTCGCTTCGCGTCGAAGACGCAGACCAACCTCGCGTATTCGGCCGGCGCGGGCGTGAGCTATGCGATCAACAAGCGTTTCACGATCGACGTCGGATATCGCTATGTCGACATGGGCAACGTCGAGACGGGCTTCAACACGTTCGTGAACCGCGTGTCGGCGCGCGACGAGCAACTGAAGTCGAAGCTGTCGTCGAACGAAGTGTTCATCGGGCTGCGCGGGCGGTTCTGAGCGCCACGCGGTCTTGTCGCGAACGCGCGGCGTTGCGCGTTCGTTTCCGGAGCTGTGTGGCCGCGCATCGGTATCCGGCCGGAACGTGCGATGGCGCATCGTGAAAGGGCCGGAAACGAAATTGCGTTGACGCGCATCGTTGCCGCTCGAATAAGCCCAGTCCGATTTACTCGGGATATCCCCTACGGCGATACTCGAAGCCAATCAAATTTACTCACGGGAGCACGGATTGGCGCGGCGGATGTCGGGCGATCCGTCGTCGACATCATGGGCATGCAAGACATCGAAGGACGCTTCGCGTTGCCGCTCGCGCGGCCTTTTTCAGATCTGCCGCCGCCGTTCGGGCGCCGCCGCAGGCCGTTCGTCACAAGCAAGCAGCCGAAGCCGGGCGTGTTCGACCTGAGCGGCACGCGCGAGGCGCCGGTGCCCGCCGCCGTGCGCGCGGCGGATTTCGGTTCGGACAACAAGCCGTGGGTGAAGCCGCGTCTGGCACGCCGGGGATGGCAGCCGACGGTGCTGACGCTGGTGGCCGGTCTCATACTGGGTTCCGTGGGCCTGGCGGGCGCGCACGCGTTTCATGGCGGCAGGCGCGCCCCGGCGCGAAACACCGTTTATCAGGCGGCGATCGCGACGACGCCGGCCCGGAGCGAGACGGCATCCGTGATCGTGCCCGCTGACCCGGACGACGCGTCGGGCACTGCAGCCGCGGCGGCTGCCACGGCAATCGGCGTACGGGCGGCCGCACGCGATGAAGCCGCGCCGATGCCGGGTGCATCGGCCGGGACGCCTTCCGAGCGGAAATCCGCGAGCACGGCGCGCAGGAAATCGGTGCGCCCGGAAACCGCTCGCGAGCGTCTCGCCGCGGCGGCTCCCGCGTCGGGCGCGGCATCGCGCACGCATGCCGAGCGTCAGGACGACGCATCGTCGGCCGCGTCGCGGCCGGCTCATGCCGCCGTCGGCATGACCGCCTCGGAGTTCAAGCAATGGCTCGCCGAAACGCGCGAGCCGGCGCGTGCGGCATCGGCCGACGTGTCGCCGGGCACGGATCTGCAGGTGGCGTTGCCGAGTCACACCCGTCTCGTCGAAGCCGGAAGCGCAGGTACGCAATGACGTTCGACCGCCTGATCCCCGAAATCCTGTTCGGCTTCATGGGTCTCGTCGGCATCATCAATCCGTTCGGGATGGCATTCGTGTTTCTCGAGCGCACGCAGTCGCTGACCGAGCCCGAACGCGCGCTGCTGTCGAAAAAGCTCGGGCGAAACGTTTTCTTCACGCTGCTCGTGATCTTCTTCGTCGGCGCGCCGGTGCTGAACTTCTTCGGCATCTCGATGGAAGCGTTGCGAATCGGCGGCGGCTTCGCGGTGGCCGTGGCCGGCTGGTCGATGCTGAATGTGCCGGATGTCTCGACCGACGCGTCGATGGCGCAGGGCAGCGATTTCCCGAATCTGATGTCGCGCGCGTTTTTTCCGATGACGGTGCCGCTCACGATCGGCCCCGGCTCGATCGCGGCCGGTATCGCGCTGCATGCGAACCGTTCGCACGGCGTGAAGGATTATGTGCTGTCCGGCGTGATCTCGGTGGCGGTCGCGGCGCTGGTCGCGTTCGCGATCTGGCAGATCTACAGCCGTGCGACGACGCTGGCGCGCTATCTCGGCAGCGAAGGGACGAAGGTCGCGATGCGCGTCTCCGCGTTCCTGCTGCTGTGCGTGGGCGTGCAGATCATGCTGACGGGATTGGCGGCATTCGCGCAGATGCTGGGCGGGCACGCGGGGTGAGGGATCCCGGCAACGGCCGATCACGCGTCTGAACCGCGTGGGAGCATGAATTTCTCGAGGCGATTGTTGCTGAGGTCGGTGTGTTCGTGCGTCAAATCCGATCAGGGGCCGCCATGCGAACCAGCGTGACAAGCGATTGACGACGATCTTGATACGAAAACCCCCCAGGTAGCCGAACCCGGAATGGACAAGGCTGATTTGTTCCGAGAGGCAATCAAGACGTTCGTGCGTGTCCGGGAGATCTTGCCGATGCTGCCCGTCGCATTACGCCAGCGACGACGGAAGCTACTCGGGACAGGGCTGATTCTTGCCGCGGCTATCGCGCGTGGCGGCCTTTGGCGGGCACGCTGCGGTGCGCATGGGTGTCCGGCGCACGTTGCGCGGGAAGCGCGACGCCGCAGTGCGGGCAGCACGGCCCGTTGCCGTCGCTTGGCCGCGTGTTCGCCCTGGCGCGCTCCATCGCCGAGGCAACGAGTTCGGCGCCCATGATCCCGGTCGGAAACGCGATGATCCCGTAGCCGAGCAGGATCGCGCACGACGTGATCAACCGGCCGAGCGGCGTGACGGGCGTCAGGTTGCCGTAGCCGGTCGTGCTCATCGTCACGGCCGCCCAGTAGACGCCCACCGGAATGCTCGTGATCCCGTGCTCGGGCCCTTCGACCAGAAAGATCACGGTGCCGAGAATCACGACGAGCACGAACATCCCGCCGATGAACACGAAGATCTTGCGCCGCGCGCGCGTGAGCGCACGGATCAGCATCTGCCCTTCCTCGAGATAGATCGACAGCCCGAGGATGCGGAACACGCGCAGCAGACGCAGCAGCCGCACGTCGATCAGCGCATGCAGGCCGGGGAAGAAGAACGCGAGATAGGTCGGCAGCACCGACACGAGATCGACGATGCCAAAGAAGCTGCGCGCATACGCGACCGGCTTCTTCGCGGTGCAGAGGCGCAGCAGATACTCGGCGGAAAACAGCAGCGTGAACGCCCATTCGGCCGCGTAGAGCGCATGGCCGTATTGCGCGTGCAGCGTCTGCACGCTGTCGGCCATCACGACGAGCACGCTCGCGACAATGAGCGCGAGCACCGCGATGTCGAGCTTGCGCAGGAAAGCAGGGCGGCGCGCGACATGCGCGAGGGCATTGCGCGCCGTATCGAAGGAGGACTGGATCAGTGAAATCATGTGCCGCAGTGTACGGACGGCATCTCGCCGGGCCAATCGGACCTGTCCGATATGAGCTGTATGAGCCGGCCCCGATCTTCTTTCGTGCCCTGTTTCCAGGGATGCGCCGGAAACCATCAACGTTGACGCAATGGTGCGTCCCGAGTTGGTGCCGCTCAGACTATCGGTGCCGTTCTAAGTCTTAACGCATGAGCTTCGCAGATTTGCACCGAGCCGTATCAGTGCTCGTTGAGCGTAGTCCCGAGACGTTGTGTGCTGTGCCCGCTCAATGCAACTGATATGCCCTGCGCGCACGACATGAGACGGGACGGAAAACCACGCGGTGTCCCTCTAGACCTGTTCGATCAGGAATCGCTCGCGTTTTTTCCCCTTGATCCAGCCGGGTTCGCGACCGCGGCCACTCCACGTCGCGCCGGTTTTGGGATCGCGATACCGGGCCGGGATACGACCTTGGCCGACCTGCGGGGCGGAGGCGCTGCGCCGACGCCCAAAGACCTGCTCGGGGGTCAGCGCGTATTCGGCCACACGCGCGCGAACTTCCGCGAGAACGATGTCAAGCTCAGCCAGGCGGGCCTGTTCTGCTTGTTGTCTGAGCTGTTCAGCTTGCGCCTTCAATTCGAGATACGTTGGCATCGAATCGACTCCTATCGGATGAGCTCGCGTCGAAACTGGAAAAGATCGGCGCGTACGACCGATTAAACCGGCTCGCGAAAGCGAGGGTGCGTGCGTTCAAATGAATTGTCGCGGAAAATCTCACGCTTCTGACCTCCATAGTCTCGTAGTTGACGATGCGTCGTTCCGCAGCAAACACTGCATCGGCTGGCCGGCGAACGATATGCGGCGACATCGCAAATCGATTGCGTAGCGATTGAGCTGGTTTTTGCGCGCGGTGTTACCGCTTTTGAGTAGGTTGATCCCGTTGAGGCTCAGTGCCGAGGTGATCATGGTCATGAAGAGGTGGACGCATGGAACGCCCCGAGAAGGCTGACTATACGAACGAGCAGTGTTCGCTGTCGCCCGACGAATGCTCGGCGCTGCAAGCGCGCGTGCGGCGAGCAGAACAGGAAGTCGGTCGATTGCACAATCGCCTTGAGCTGAAAACCCAGGAACTGGCTAACTTGACCCGTGCAATTGTCGATTCTTCCGTCAGCCATTGCGATGTCGAGGCGCGATTGCAACGCGAGCTTCACGCGGTGTGCACGGGCATGGGCGGAACCACAATGCCAATGTCTGGTTTGCCCCTTCAAGCTGATTCGCCCGGCAAGCTTGTCACGGTCGAATTGCCTTATACGACAACGATCTTGGGCGTGTTGTTCGAGAGCATGTTCACGTTTTGGGCCGATTGTGATCCTCGACGCCTGCCCAAATCGTCGACCGTGGCGCGTGCCATCGACGAGCGACTTGGGTTTTCTGCTCAGGCCAACGGCGAAGCGTCACGCAGTGCTCAGGCTTATGCATCTGCGATTCGGCCGGACTGGGTGAAAGACACCGATCGCCGACATCATCGCGCGGGCCCGCGCATGTAGCGCGTTCGCGCCGGGCGAGTGTGTTCAAACCCGGCGCGGCGCGCAATCTCGCCGAGATGCCGCCAGTTTCTGGTCGGAAACGGTGTTTGACACCGGCCAGCGGCCTTTCAATGACCGCTGGTATCGGGCGGGGGCACGGACATCGAAAGTGCGACTCACGTGGGATGGGCGCCGAGCCATGTCACGGCGGCCAAAAGCTCGTGCGCGTTGCACCCCAGATTCGTGAACGTCGATCGCGTGAGTTCGATTGCGCCAATCAGGTAAGCTGGACGACCTGCGGTTTCGACAGTGTTGACGACTTGGAGCGCCAGACCGCAACGCTGGTAAAGTCGTGCCACGGCACGTGTCATGGCACCGATGACGCATGTGGCGCCCAGTGACGCGGCGATTGCGAGAATCGAAGGAAACAGCTGCATTCCAGTTGATGCGCGCATGATCGGGTTTGCCCCGCAGCGGGCGGCAAACCGCGACAGTTCCCAGACCGTGGGTGCGCATGGCAAGTCTAGAGCCGCTGAAGGCGCGCACAGTGTCTGGAGCAAATACGGCTGTGTGGTCGGTATCAATCGTGCACACCCGCAAATGTGCTGAGCCTGATCGACCGAGACGACGTGAATCGTACGACCCCGATCAAATTGATCCCATTCGGTCAGGCTCGTCGCGTCCGCTCCGGGTAACTGCCAACCCAGTCGACCTACAAATACGTCGTAGCGGAACACGCCGAGGCGGCGATGCATCATAGTTGGCATGTCGTCGAAACTGCCAGCGAAGATGGATGGCACGATTTTCCCCTCAAACAAAATAGCCGATGCCACGCTATCAAGCGCGTGAGGTGAGGGGAACTAGTTAGGTGGGGAGGTGCGGCGCCGATGAAGTTGACAGGACGCCCGTAGCGAGTCGCCATCGCGATGCATGCGATTGTGCGGGCACGCGCGGGTAAGCTCGAATGTGCTGATGGCGCCACGAGTCCACAATGAGGCCGGTCGATGGTCGGGTGGCCGGCAGGAACTGCCGCAGACGGTCCTGCTGGCCGCTTACACCTGGATCAAACCGGTTGTGACGGCATGCACAGCTGCCGCGGTTCGACTGTTGATGCCCAGAATCTTCATCGCTTCGGCGATATGGTAGTCAACGGTATGGGGCGATATGCCAACAATGGAGGCGATCGCCCATGACGATTTACCCCGGGCAACCCACGCAAGGCACTCTTGTTGGCGCGGGGAGAGTTCAATCGCCGGCTCAGGCCGATGGGGCTTCATCAATCGATGGAGCTCTTGATGAAAGAGCGCGCCAATTGAGCTCGCGAGGCGCATGTGGACTTCTGTCTTGATCTCCGGCGACGGACTGGCGAGATTCACCAGCAGGATGTCACCGTTGGTCTCGCGAAGCGGGATACTCACGCCACTGGTTAATCCCGCGTCGCGTGCCTCACCGAGCACGCGTTGCTCGATGCGATTCAAGCCTCTGATGTCGGCCCATCGATAGGGTGTGGCACGGGCAAACGCCATCCGATGGACCGGATCGACCGGACCGTAGTCTCGTTGCGCGTAATGGGCGACCCAATGATCCGGATAGCGTGCGCAAAGCGTCTCGACCGCCATCGAGCGGCCGTTTCCCGTGTGTCTTCGTGAGACTCGGCTGATGGCAAAGCGTGGGAAGCCCAACGAAGCGGACACGTCACCGAACAACTTCAGCAAAGACGACAGGTCCACGGTATTGAGAAAGGCGGTGGCCAGCGGTACCCATCGGCCGGCCAGGCCTGATGTTAAAGGCTGCGGTACGGTGGGCGTGTCACCCGCGCCGCGTTGACAGACTCGATCCACTGGAGGCCCTCGGAGGAACTTCGCGCACTGGTGCGCGGCGCGGTGGCCGGACGTGCGTCGTTTGGGATTGAAGCAGCACAATGCGTGGCGATTGCAGGTGGCGCATGTTCTGCTATTGACCAATTGATCGCCATGCAAAAAGCAAGTGTAGTCGCTTGCAGCCGTATCACAGCCATAAAAATGTAATGTTTTGATACATCGACCCGCGCACTCACGTATATCACGTCGATCCGCGGCTGCATGGCATGAGGCCATGGGCTTCCACGGGCGACCGGGTGTGGAGTGTGCGCATCTAATGAATCAGCAATGCGGCAGCTGAAAATCCCCCTACGCCCTGCGCATAGAGCACCAAGGGGGCGCCTTGCGCGATTGGGCCGCAGTCAGCCAGGTTGATAAACGGGTCGCTTACGGTAACGTGTGCGATACGGGAAAAATTGTGCGCGAAAAGGCGCTCGGGTGGCAGACCCATCGATTGGACGAGACGCCGCCACCCAGGCTGATCCAGATGAGGTGGCAAGATGCGATCGAGCTCGGCGAGCGCAATGTGTGCATCGTGGGCGACTTGCGCGATGAGTTTTCGCGCGACGAGCTGGTACTGCGCAAGGAAACTCGCTTCGATCTGCCCGAGCATTCCGCGCCAGCCGCGACCGCTCGCATGCGTGGTCAGTGCGACGAGGCGATTGGCGCGCGCATGGCGCTCGACCAACGCGGCGAACGCGCCGTCACCCAGCAGCCCTGACGCACCCATCGCGCGTTCGGTCTCCATAGGCATCACGTCCGCCCCGACGAGCAGTATGCGATGGAGGGCGGGATGTGCGATGAACATTGCACGAATGATGCGCAACGCACCGAGCGAGGACGCGCAGTGTTGCTGGGCAAACGAGAACGACGGGACACCTACAAGGCGAAAATGCTCGCATAGCTGCCGCGGCAAAGATACCGGCGGCGGCGTGATGCTGCCCTGCAGCGTGTGAGTGTAGACCAGGCAGTCGATTGACTCGCGGGTGACTGGTGCATTGCGCAGCAGCGAGTCGACCGCTTCGATCGCGAGGCTGAAGGCACTTTGCCCGCGTGCCACGTGAAAATTGCGTACGCCGGCCTGCTCGAGCTTTGCCACTACAGCAGCGGGTTGGCCGGTGCGACGTGCCCAGTGGCGAACGGAGTCGACATGTTCCGGAAGATGGTAGGCGACACACGGGATGCCGATTGTGGTGTCTACCATGAGGAGTTCGCGCCAAGGGAGCGCGCGAGCAAAGGCGCACTATGTGCGTCGAGTAGCGCGCAGCCTACGTAGCCGCATGATGCGATATTCCATAGCAAGACGGTGTGCTGTGATGGGAAGGTATGCGTCTGGGCCATGCTCGTCAATTGTTCGATTGAATCCGCTGCACCGAGATTCGCATCGTGCGTGTGCACGCCTGCAAGCGAGGCGATGCCGAGTTCCTGCTGCAGTGCAGCTGCAAGCGCATGCGTGTGGCATTGTCCGACGGCGATGACGTCGCACGGGGCAATCGCGTGTTTTTCGAGCAGCGTGGCGATCAATTGCAGCATCGTTTGAAGTAGACGTGGGTCAGGATGCGCGTGGCGATGCGGCGAGTCGCCGCTTGGTGCCGGACAAGGATGGGTTTGAGCGTCGATGAGGCGCAAGCCGCGCGTGCTCGCACCAAAGCGTTCCAGAAGGAGGGCGGCGGCTGCGTCCCCTTGCAGTGGGCCCGTTCCAGTGTGGCGAGAAAACGGTGCCACCCACTTCTCTGCGGCAGCAATCAGGATCGTACGTAGGTCGCGTTCGGCGACGAACAGGTCCTGCGCCAGTCGTAAGGCCGTGAATGGGGCAGTGCTGCCCTGCTGCGAGATCGAGAACGAAAAACACGGGCTGCGCGGGGCGCCTACAACGCTTGCCAGACGCCCCGCGGTTGTTGTCGAGATATGTTCGTCAACACTGCTGTGGCAAAAAATGACGACGTCAACCGAGGCGGCAGCGCGAGGCCGAGCGGCACAGATCGCCCGCGTGACATATGCCGCAAGCCCAGACAGATCGGTGGTGTGGGCGATCGGCGCACGCAGGGACCTCTCCCTCGGACCGATACGAGGCATTGCTGTCGGCCCGAACGGTGTGCATTCGGTGCGCCACAAGGCCATCCATGCATCCCAGCCGGTAAGCGGCCTCGTCGTGGTGGGCTCCATGGCCGATACCTGTTCGTCGAGCTTCACGACGGGCGGCACGTAGGAGCATAGTGCGGTGACGACCGGGGGCATCATATTGGCGTCGGAAAGCTTAGGTCCTGCGGGAGCAGGTCGTAGAGCAGACGTCCCATGCGTTGGCCGTCGATGACATGGCAATCGCGTTGCAAACCGATAAGGCGAAACCCCAAACGTGCGAGCAGTCGCTGTGATCGAATATTGCGTTGCGCCGCCCACGCGCTAATGCAATGCAGTTTATCGCGCTCGAAACCTTCTCGAAGCACCTGTCCCGAAGCTGCGAGTGTTATGTTCGCGCATGCGGCGCGAGTGGGGTCGCGCAGCACCCAGAAGGAGCCGAGACCAAACCGGTGAGTAACATCGCTGATCGCGACCAGTCCGCTTGGGCGGTTCGTGCCGCGTACGCCAAATACGCGTAGCCGATGTCGATCACTTTGCGCCATCGCCTGGACCGCCAGTAAGGAAAGCGATTGTCGACCGAGGCCAAAGTCAAACCACTGCGCAATGGCCGGACGCGCAAGCCAATCGGCGATATCGCGCATATCGTCACAATTTGCTTCGCGCAGCCAGCACTCACGTGGCGACGTCGCGGATCTAACCGAATGGGGTTCGCACGCGCGGCGATGGCGGGAGCATTGGTGCGCATTCATGTCGATGCGCCGCTGTTGGAGTCGGACGTATGTCGATCCGTGAGCTGAGCGAGCGCCGTATCGACACGCATGAGCAACATCGCGAACCAATGACATGTCGTCAGGCGCGCCGCGGGCGGTAACCCTGAGACATAGCCGTGTGCGCCGCAAAGTTGAACTAGCTCATGGGTGAGCTCCATGGATTCGGCTGCAATGTGACGGACCAGCTGGCGCACGAGTGCGGTTGATATGTTCGGCTCGGCAAGCGTGAGCGCACGCAAGAAGAGATGCGTGCCTTGCGTTGCAATGAGCATGTCGGCCAGCCGCGTGGCCACGCGCTGATGCAGCATGATCGGCTTGCGAAATGCGCGTCGCTCGGCTCCGTAGCGCAGTGCAAATGCAACGTCGTGCTGCATGGCGCCGCTGAGCAAGGCCGACACGTACAGGGCGATGTTGGTGAGCCATATCTGGGACGGAGAATCACTTTGCGCGCCACACTGATCGATCGAGGCGAGTGGGGCGGCACACAGTGTGCCGTTGCAGCGCCATTGCTCAAGAGAAAGAGCGCCAAGCACAACGAGGCGGCGGCGGCATGCCTCAGCATCCCCGTGGGCCGAGTCGATGAGGGCGAGACCGCGGGCGTGCGGTGCGAGCATCAGCGTTGCAACGAGCGCGCAATCTTGATCGTGCAGATGCCAGAGCGTGGCGGCGTGAAAATCCGGCACCGTAAGCGCGATCGCGCACGTGCCGTTAAAGTAGTCACCGATGGGATGAGGCGCGAGCGCATCGAGCATGTCGTATGCGCGCAGCGTCATGAGCGCCGGAATGCTCTGAGTGAGTTGCGCGGCGCGTTCAATCGGGCCACAGGCCAACGTGCTTACAATACCGCACAGATCGTGCTGGCCAATAGCCATACCGCCCAGGGCCGTCGGCAAAATCATGGTTCCCAGATCCAGCGAGCTTGCATGCGTGACGATATCGCGCCAGCCCGCTTGCGACGGCGGAGCAGCGAGCAAAGGCTCGAGCTGGTCTCGAGCGAAGCGTTGGCAGGCGGTGACGAGTGCGCGCTGATCGTCAGATATGGCCCATGTCGGCGGCACCAGATCGGACGATGATGGTATAGGGTTGCGCATCATGGCTCTCTCCGTATTGGGTGTGAGTCATCGGTGTCAGACGAGCATCTCGATTGCTTCGGGATGGCTGAGGAAATCCCTGGGACTTGCCGAGCGCGCGTAGGCACCCGATTGCAGAACGACAACGAAGTCACCAATCTGAGCTTTGGGGAGCAGCACGTCGTCGACGATGCGATCAAGCGGAGTGCACGAGCAGCCGACGATGTGAAATCGCTCAGTTGGTGTATCGCCGAGCCGATTGCCGAGTACCACGGGGAAATTGCGGCGCAGTATCTGCCCGAAGTTGCCCGAGGCCGCGAGGTGGTGGTGCAGGCCGCCGTCGGTGACAAGGAAGGTGGTGCCGCGTGAAACTTTTCGATCGATGACGCGGCATACATAGGCACCGGCCTCGCCGACCAGGTAGCGCCCGAATTCGAGCACGGGGCGCACACCGGGCAAAGCGCGTTGCATGCGCGAGAGCCAGGTGTGCATTGGCTGGGCGACGGCATCGAGATCGAGCGGCACTTCGCCTTCGAAATAGGGAATGCCAAAACCGCCGCCCAGATTCACGTACCGGGGCGGCAGTGGCAAATCGGATGCGAGCTTCATGACGAGCTCGGCACTGCGCCGCTGTGCTTCGACGATGGTAGCCGGGTGCAGGCACTGCGAACCCCAGAAGACGTGAAAGCCCGCCAGTGTCAGGTCACATGTGCCCAGTTCTTGCAGTAGTGCCGGGACCTGTTCGGTGTCGATGCCGAATTGAGTTGCTCCCCCACCCATGCGCATGCCGGCATGCGTTATCTGAAAATCCGGGTTCACGCGAATTGTCACGTTCGGGCGCAGGCCCAGCTCCCAGCCAAGGGCTGCCACCAGATGCAGTTGGGTGAGCGATTCGATGTGCACGTTCACGCCGCTGGCCACTGCACACCGTAGCTCCTCACGTGTTTTGCCCGGACCTGCAAAGCCGATCTGATCAGGCGGCATGCCTGCGTTGAGTGCCAATGCCAACTCGGCGCCGGAGGCCACGTCAAAGCCGTCGATTCGCGTGGTCAGATGGTGTACGACAGCAGGCATTGGGTTGGCTTTGATCGAGTAATGCAACTGTATCGACGCTGGCAGTTTTGCACGCAACTGGCACACGCGGGCATCGATTGCGGCGCGCGCATAGACGAAAAAGGGTGTGGAACCTGCACGATTGGCAAGCCGTGTGACATCGATACTGTCGGCGAACAGGACGTCATGGCGGCGGGTCAATGATCGATTCATATTGGCCTCGCTTGGTTGTTCGGCGCGCTCACGAGTGCGTCTCGCAAGGCTACGCGATCGAATTTGCCGTTGGCATTGCGCGGGATGTCCGTCTGAACGATGATGCGATGCGGCACCATGTAGCTGGGCAGGCGTTGCTTGCACCACGACAGCAGCGTTCGGGCGAGAAACGGCGTGACTGCCGGCACGACGACCAGCGTGATCGTCTCGCCGAGCGCATCATCGGGTACACCCACAGCGGTGACTTCGGAAACAAGACCACTTTCGTGGATGATTTCCTCGATTTCTTCCGGGCTAATCCGGTAGCCGGAACTCTTGATTTGCGCGTCGTTGCGCGCAATGAAATACAGAAAGCCGTGCGCATCGCGTCGCACGAGGTCCCCAGACCAGACTGCGGTATCTGGCGCAGCCCCGCCAGGTTTATGCTCGGGCGAGGGACGATAGCGTTCAGAGGTTCGCGCTGCATCACCCCAGTAGCCCATCGTGACGCACGCGCCGACGTGTACAAGTTCGCCGGGTTCGTCAGGCGCACACGGCGAACCATCGGGGCGCACGACCAAGATGCGTGCATTGGGCACGGCCTTGCCGATCGAGTCAGAGCGGTGATCGACTTCGGCGGGGTCGAGGTAGGTCGAGCGGAACGCCTCGGTTAGACCATACATGAGGTAGGGTTTGGCATGTGGAAACAGCGCACGCAGGCCTTGCAGTACTGCCCTGGGCATGCGGCCACCGGTATTGGCAAAGTAGCGCAGCGTGGCGCGTGCGGCATCGGGCCAGCAAGCATGGGCCAGTTGCATCCACAATGGGGGCACGCCCGTGATCGCGGTGATGTGCTCACGCGCGCAGGCCTCTATCACGTCTTGTGGGCAGAGGTAATTGACAAGGACAACGGTGGCGCCGCTTGCCCAGGCCGACGTGAGTTGGCTCAGGCCTGCATCGAAGCTAAGCGGTAGTACGGCCAGGATTCGATCGGCGTGCGTATGGTTCAGATAATGAGCGACGCTCCATGCCCCCTCGAGCAGGTTGCGGTGACTGAGCATGACGCCCTTGGGTCGTCCCGTCGAGCCGGATGTATAGAGAATGGCCGCGAGGTCCGTGTCAATGCCTGATGTCGGGACATCGGATGCTTTTCGTTGCGTGTCGATAGCCGCCCGAGCGAAGCACTCGCTCCAACGATGGACCCGTGCAGTCCCGTCGTATGTAGGTGCCATGTCATCGGGAGCATCTGTGAGGATCGTATGGGTGAGGGCGGGCGGCCCGTTCTCGGCTAGCAAGCGTGCACGCGTTGCGCTGGTAATCAGGCAGATCGCGCCGCAGTCGTGCAGGATATGTGCGACCTGTTGCGGTTTGAGCAGCGGATTGATTGGCACAAAAACGCAGCCTGCGGCGGCAATACCCAGCAGCGACACGACGGTTTCGATGCGCTTTTCCAGAAAGATGCCGATACGTGCGCCAGGAGCGATGCCGAGCGAGGCGATCGCGTCGCCAAGTGCACATGCGCGCTCGGCAAGTTCCTGGTAGCTCAGGCGGATATCCCCGAATACGACCGCGTGCGAATCGGGTGCCTGATGTGCGGTTGCCAGCACGAGGTCAAGTATGTTTCGCATGGTGTGGAATGGCGTCGTCGGGTTGAGGAAGATGCTCGGTGTTCGTCAATGACGAATCACCAGGGCGCCGAAGCAGCCGGCCATACCACTAGAAAAAAGCAACGACCATTCACCGGCCTGCTGGTTGCGACAGGTCTCGAAATTGATGAACGGATCCGCACCGAATGCGTGGCCGACCGTGCCAAAATTCGCGATGAATAGCCGCGCCTCGGGAATGGTGAGCATTCCCATCAACCGTGCCCAGCCGGGTAGATTGACGTGGTGAGGCAATACGTGCGCGATGTCATCGGGTGCGATGTTTGCCTGGCGAATAGCTGCGCGCATGGTGGTAAAGGCCGACCAGTAGTACCGATCGTCGGGAATCGGCTGCAAAGTGTCGTCCGTCCCGCGAAAGAAGCGCGCATCGGTATATAGATGCAAGCTGGCGATGACGTTGTGTCCGGCCCCTCGTTCAAGTAGCAACGCGCATGCGCCGTCGCTATGCAGCGCCAGGTCCCCAATCGCACGAAGTCGATCGCAGCCCGAACCAATGACGTCCGCACACACGATGATGGCGCGCTCGATAGTGGGGTATCGCGCCGCAAGCGCAAGCAGTATCCGGATGGCTGCCATCGGAGACACGCACTGCTGCTGCGTGACGGAGAACGTCAATGCCCGGTTCAGTCCGCAATGGCGTTGAATGTAATGGGCTGTACTGGCAGGTGGCGCGAGCGCGCTCGTCTGTATCGTATGCGTGTGAATGAGGGCATCGACTGTTGAGCGTGGTGTGACGGTTTCGCGCAAAAGTGTCGTGATAGCACGTACGGCCAGATTTGCTGGGGACTCGCCCTCGGCGTCGTGGAACTGCCCCACACCGTGATCGCGCAGTGCACGAGCGCTCGCGTCAGACAGACCGCAACGTTCGACCCACTGATTTACGTGTACGGTTTGAGCCGGCAGACAGTGGGCGACCGCGGAAAGTGAGAAGGGACTCGTTCTCATAATGGTGCTTCGCAGAATTGAAGAATCGCACAGGCGACTTGGCCGTGAAATCCCGTAGACCATACAAGCAGATGTTGGCCATCGCGCGGCGAAACAGCCCGCGTGAGGCTATCAATACGCGCAGGTGTGTGTGCTGCGCAAAGGTGGCCGGGCGTGTCATCTGCGAGCCAGATGCGCTCAAGCGGCAAGTCATCGTGCGCACGGATACTGCGCAATAGTCGGTTATCCGTCTTCGCTGGGACAATCCAGTCCATTTGTGTGGCCTGACAGGCAGCTCGTGCCAGCGCCTTGTTGATGGCGCCGATAAGCGTGGCGGAATCGACAGGCGTTGCGATGACGCTGGAGCTGCTGGGCGTGGCCGGCGTACAGATGGTCAGGCCGCGCACGCGCCAGCCAGGTGTCGGATGGCGTGTGAGGAGAGCGGCAGCGGCTCCATCGGCGAGGCGCGTGTGTAAGTCAACGTACCGAGAAAAGGGCGGAAGCCAGCGCTCGGCCGCGACAATCAGGACGGTATTGAGCTCGGTGTCCGCATCCATCATGGCTAGCGTCAGATCGAGCGCCGTTGCAAACGAGACGTCCTGAAGCTGCCCGATCGCGAATGGCGGGCGACGCGATGCGAGCTCGTGATGCAAACGTCCCGCACAGGACAATGCCAGATCGTGTTCGAAGCTGGTCGAGCAAACGATGATTTGGTCTGGCCGGGGAAGTTGTGAGGCACCGTCATACAACAGGCGTGCCGCGCGTAGTGCCATGTCGGACAGTGAAAGATTCGACTCGGCTACGACGAGCTCGTCTGAAGGCGTAGGCGGCGAAGGCGCCTTTGGAGCGCGTTGTGGATCACATTCGTTACGCCAGCGCAGTGTGTCGCTATAGACCGCTTGCATCACGGAATCAAGCGGGCATTGCCACAGTGGCGAGCTCACGTCGGTGCGTGTAGGGTGCGCGCTGCGTGCGAATGGAATGTACTGAGCGGTCGCGACGATCCTGGGCGCCGGAACCCAGGACTCAATTCGAGGGAACATGGGAGGCGACGAATGTAACCAGGTTGTCGAATCGCAGGAAGAGGTCGCTGCTCAGGTCTTCAGGGTCAAGCACAAACTTGAAGCGCTGCTCCACTTGCAGCAGGAGCTCGGTCATGTTCATCGAATCGACACCAAGGTCGAAGAGGTTTGTGTCGTCCTCGATGAGCTCGGTGCTCAGATGCGTGCCGAGCGTTGACAGCAGACAGGATTTGAGCGCGGTAGCAATATCGTCAGGGCGATTTGATACGGAATTGGATGTCATGAACGTCTCCGGTATGAAGGGCAAGTGAGGTCATGCACGCGGCAACGCGGCTGAATGCGCAAGCGCGTCTGAAGTGGATTCCCACGGCAATTGCGGCGCGCGTAGGGCAGCGCTGGCGATCATCAGCCGCTGCATGTCGCCGGTACCTTCCATGATGTCGAACGCCTTGGCGTCTCGGCAGCATTGTTCGAGCGATGGACAATGCGCGATACCGCCGAGTCCAACGAGTGCGAGTGCGGTTCGAGTGACATGGGCTGTCACGCGTGCGGCGTATGCCTTGGCCATCGAGGCATGCATGGCGCTCGGATGCCCCTGATCTGCGAGCCATGCTGCGTGATGACAGAGCAGGCGCGCGGTCGTGATATGCCGATCGAGATCCAAAAGATGCACGTCGACGTCGCCGGGACTGCATCGCAGGTCGGCCGGATGTGAGCCCGATTCGAAATAGGTTGTGAGTTCGTCACGTACCCGTCGACACGTGCCGACCATCACTGCGGAGAGCAGCGGCCGAAAATAGTCCCATGACCGTTGCGCGCCGGAAAACGCATCGCTCAATGGCGCTTGGTCGTCGCGCGTGAGGCAAGCATCGTCAGGCACTTCGCAATCGCTGTACGACAGCACGGCCAGTTGGCTGGCCCGCAGCCCGGCCATATGTTCGACACGCATGACCGAGAATCCCGGGGCGTTGTGCTCGACGCGAAATGCCCGGATGCCGAAGCGGCCCGCGTTGCGGTTGATCGTTGCGAACGTGATGATCGTGTTGGCGCGCGCGCCGTTCGTGATGAAACATTTGGTGCCATTGAGCACCCAGCCGTGCGCGGTTTTGCGGGCCGACGTCCGCATGGCTGTTGCGTCGGACCCGCAATCAGGCTCCGTAATCGCAAATGCACCCCAGCGTGGCGCGTCGCTGTGAAAGCTCGCGAAGAATGCGGCCTGCTGTCGTTCGTTGGCGAGTGCGATAACCGGAGGCATGGCAAGTCCTGGGCCGGGCAGAGCCAGCGCGAGCGCGGCGTCCGCGTAGCCCAGATATTCCATCAGCATCACGCGTGAGATGAGCGATTGCACCCCGGGACATCCCCCGTATTGGCCCGGCACGAGATTCAGGTTCAAAGCACGGACCGTATTGCCTTGCCAGAACGTTGCGGGAATTTGTCCGGTACGGTTCGCTTCGTCGCGATGTGCGCGTATTTGCGCGCACAGTCGATCGAGGTCCAGCCCGGCGGCTGCCAGGGCCGCCTTAAGCGTTGCGACTTCATGGCGCGGATGTGGTGTTTGCAGGGCGTCTGGCATGTCCGATCGTTCCGAATGGCGCACGCGCGCCGGCCGATGGCTTGGCATGGACGACATGCTCGCGCGGCGTCCATACCGTGTGCCATGCAGCGTAGGCATCTGTGGGAAGGTTTGCTACCTCCCAACCTAGGGAGGGTGACGTCGGGTAAGGCATGCCGCAGATTTTCGCCAGCGGCGACAGGGATGCCCGATAATGGCGCCGATATTGGATGACGCTGGCCAACCACGGACGTAACTAACATGGCAGGACGACAACGGGCGACGCGTAAAACGCAATCTATGCCGCCGGACAAACGCGGCCCACGTACGACCAAGCGAGGCGATCAGGTGGCCGAGCTGATCAAGGGCTGGATTAACGACGGGCGGGTGCGTCCGGGCAAGCGCTTGAACAAGGAAGCTGAGCTACAGCAGATGTTCAACGTGAGCCGGGGCTCGATGCGCGATGCGCTCAAGGCACTGGAAGTGCAGGGACTCGTGAGCCTCAGTACAGGCCCCGAGGGAGGCGCCACAATTACGCGTGTGCCGCTGGCGCGGGCGTTCCAAGCACTGCAGAACTATTTGTTCTTCGAGAACGTCACGCTCGAGGAGCTTTATGCGGTGCGACGCACGCTCGAGCCGATTGTCGCTGGTGGCGCAGTAGCGCACTTGACAGATGCAGATTTCGGAGCACTCGAGCGCAGCATTTCAGTGTGCGAGCCGTTTGTGGCCGGCCACGAGCAGGCGCTCGATCAGCGCTGCGAGGATATTCATTTTCACGACGTGCTGGCCGCGGCTCATCCGAACGCATTTTTGCGGTGCCTTTGCCGGATCATCAATCAGATGCTGCACTCGCTGGTGATCGTGGCGGGCAACGTCACGCAGCGTGACTATCAGGCGTTCGGCCGTACGACGCTCGCTGCGCACCGTGCAATCCTCGAGGCTGCACGGCGGCGCGACGCTCAGGCAGTGGAGCGCTTGATGGCCGCGCATATGGACGAGGCTGAGGCGCAACTGCGGAAAGTACATGCCGCGTTGAAGCAAAAGCTTGTGCTCGACTCCGAACTTGATACGCAGATGAGCCGCGACGCGTCCTGAGGTGGTATCCACGAACAGCAGGGGCCGCCATCGCATGATCTGCGCATGCCCGCCGAAGTTCACGACATGTCGGTCACAATGCGCCGGTTAATTACAATAAATGAACTAAAAGAGTGTCGAGGTGCTCATCAAGAGGGTACGTAGGCGGGGAGCTTGGAGGGAATTGCAGGGGTAAACGCTGACATTTTGTCGCTTGACCAGGTGAGATATTCGATCGTAAATTTATGATAATAAATAGACGTCAAGATCGAAGCTGCGCGCGTACCGGTCCGACCGATCTCCGTGGCGGTTCATCGCGTCAGGTCGAGGCCGGCGAGGTTCTATTCCAAGGCAGCGGCGATCGTTGGCGGACTGCTTGTGAGTGACGAATGGCCGATCGCCGCCGGCGAGAGGCTCATAGTTGTTGTTTGTGTGAGGCCGACGGGATCTGGCGAAGATCTGCTCGAGTCACTGCTGCTTTAACCAATTGCGAGAGAGGTGTCGAGGGCCGCAGCAAGCGCAAGCAGAGCGTCGATCTTGGGGACTATTTGGGCACGCTCGACCAAAGAGATCGTGTTCGGATGGACGTTAGCCCGCGTCGCGAGGCCCACTTGAGTGAGCTTCTTTGTTTGGCGACGTGTGCGAACTTCGTCTCCAAGGGCCTTGATAAAGTGCGCAGTGGTTGTGCTATTCACCGACGGGAGTGACGGGTTATTCTTGCGCGAGTGATTCTGCCGCGGCGACTAGGGCCCGCTTCTTTTCTTTGCTCAGTCGCCCAGCAATTAAGAGAAGGTTGGCCAGCAAGTCATCCTCCTCGTACAGGAAGCTTGTCGGAATGAGAAGTGCTCGGGCAAGCCGCTGACTGGTCTGTACGGTTGGAGCATGCTTGCCCTTCTCGTACTGGTTGACGCGAGCGCTGGCGGAAAATTCATCGATGCCAGCCAGAATGCCAAGCTGTTCCTGGGTGAGGTCGGTACGCAACCGCGCCTGCTTCAGGCGTTTCGAAAACACAGAGGTGACGGTCGAGTCGCTGGACATGCATCAAGTGTCCAGGAATCGATTGCCCGGTTTGCTAAGTAAATCTTAGTCCTGGCGCTGTCGGGAATCAGGAGGCGGCGGTTCGTGACAGTCGCTCGGCGTATTCGAGAAGTGCTTCTAGGCTGTCCTGCGGTAGCGGTGCGGCCACGACGAGAAGCCGCGCAAGGAGGTCATTGCTTTCATATAGGAAGCTGGTCGGGACGTGCAGTACTCGGGCGAGACGGTGGGCCGTCTGGAGCTTGGGTGCGTGTTTGCCGGTCTCGTACTGATTCACGCGTGCGCTCGCCGAGAATTCATCAATCCCGGCTTCGATGCCGAGCTGTTCCTGGCTCAGGCCCGAGCGTAGACGTGCCTCTCTGAGGCGCTTGGGAAAGATCGAGGATGTCGATGAGGTCCGACGCATCCTAAGAGTTTCTTAATTTTTAATGGACTTTTTGCTAAGTATTTCTTAGTCTGCAGGCTAAGCGTTACTTAGTCTGGGTGGCGACATGCGTCAGCTCTGTGTCGTCTTGGTGGGCTTCGCTGTCACGTGCCTAGCGCGGGCTGGGTGGGTTGGGCGGTCATTGAATACAGGATTTGGAGTAATGGCGACGATCTTAAACATTCTTAGTTACGTTAGCGTGCTTACGCTTGTGGCATTGGGTCTTGCGATCGTGTTTGGCCTGATGGATATCGTGAACCTCGCGCATGCCGAGTGGGTGACGATGGGGGCTTACACATTGGCGGTTGCGCAGTCCGTGGGAGGTCAACACGCATTCTGGGCTGGGCTGCTCGCCGCGCCGATTGTCGGCGCGGGGCTCGGGTGGTGTCTCGAGCGCTTCGTCATCCGACTGCTCTATGACCGTCCACTGGATACGCTACTGGCGACCTACGCGGTCAGCCTGATCGTTCAGAGGGCGATCGAGTTGATCTTCGGCACTCAGCCGATGCTGGTCTATGCGCCGTTCAACGCAACCGTTGACGTACCGGGCGGCAGCTATCCTGCTTATCGGATGTTCGTGATCGGTGTGGCACTGGCTGCTACCGCTGGATGCTGGGTGCTGTTCACTCGGACGCGTTTTGGTACGAAGCTGCGTGCGGTCATTCAACATCCGGCGATGGCCGAAGCTGTCGGCATCAATACCAGAAGGCTGAATCGGGTGGCCTTTTGTGGTGGCGCCGCGCTCGCTTCGCTCGCCGGTGTTCTGGTGGCGCCCATGGTGTCGGTGGAGTCCCATCTCGGGGTGTCCTATCTTGCCAAGGCGTTCTTCGTGATCGTGCTGGGGGGGATCGGTTCGGTGGCCGGCAGCATACTCGGCAGCGCTTTTGTCGGCACGATCGAGACCTTGCTCAGCTATCGCGTCGATCCGTCACTCGCGTCGGCGATTGTCCTGATTGTATCCATTGTCCTGATTCGTTTCCGGCCACAGGGTCTGCTCCCCGGCTTTAGTGCGGCGCATCAGCTTCTCGGAAAGGGGTAAGGCAATGTTCGACCGTTATTTTTCTCGTGCGCGGACTTGGTTGTCACAGCCCGCCTTGAGCGGCAGCGATCTGTCTCCGATTATGACCGGTTTTGCGATCGTTGTGGCCGGCGCAATTCTGCCGTTTGTCGTTGGGGCGTATCAACTCGCCGTGATACGCGATGCACTCGTTCTGGCGATATTGGCGCTCAGTTATGACCTGCTGTGGGGGCGTGCCGGTGTACTGACGCTGGGTCACACGACCTTCTTCGGCATTGGAGCATACGGCTTCGCCGTGACTACGGTCCAGTTTGGGCAGACGCCGTTAGTCGGATTTCTCGCTGGCCTTGCCTGTGCTGCGGTCGCAGCGGCCGTTCTCGGTTACTTCTTGCTGTATGCAGGGGTGAGGCTGCATTTCTTTGCCATTCTCAGTATGGCGGTGTTGATTATCGCGCAGCAGCTTGCAACGAGCTGGCAGTCGGTAACAGGCGGAGACACGGGCTTGCTTGGTATTCCGGGGCTGTCCTTCCAGCTTGCGGGGCACACACTCGATTTGAGCGGCCCGGTCGCGTCCTGGTATGCCGTCGCAATAATCCTCGTTGCGCTGCTTGGCGTGGTGTGGCTGCTTTGTCGCAGCCGATACGGGAAGGTGCTCGCGGCGATCTCGACGAACGAATGGCGCGCGCTGGCGTGTGGATATCACACGTCCTGGCATCTCCTGTTGATGTTCATGGCCTCGGCGGTGTTGGCCGCGGTGGCGGGTTGCTTGATGGCAGCAACCGCCGGCGTTGTTGCGCCCGATGTGTTTTCACCGGTATTGGCCACCGAAGTCATCCTCTGGGTTGCCATAGGCGGACGTGGCTCGCTGGGCGGTCCCGTGCTCGCCGCTGTCGGCCTGACGCTACTCAAGCATGGTGCGTCCAGTCTGAGCACACAGTGGTGGCCGCTTATTCTCGGCGCAGTTTTTCTCGCGTGCGTGCTTTGCCTGCCGAACGGCGTGCGTCTGGGGGACATGCTCAAGGGACTGCGTCAATTCACTGGAATATCGCTCAAGCGCATGCCGCGCTCTGGTGCGCGGCGCGTCGAAGGAGGGTCGTGATGAACGCGCCGATCATCAAAGGTGTCGGACTGTACCGTGCATTTGGCGGCATTAACGCGATTGCGGGCGTTGACGTAGAAATTGGCGCGCGAGACCTGCTTTGCGTCATCGGCCCGAACGGCGCTGGAAAAAGCACGCTGGTCGGGCTGATGTCGGGCGCGATTGTGCCTGGGGCTGGCGAGCTGTATCTCGCAGGTGAGCGAATAACCGGCCGACCGATGTATCAATACTGCCGGCGCGGCGTCGTACGGAAATTCCAGGGAACAAATGTCTTCCAGATGATGAGCGTACGCGAGAACCTCGAAGTGGCTGCGCTCGGTGTGTCGAATCGACAGGCGTTTTCGATGCGGCACCTCGATGGCGTTCTCGAGCAAATCGGACTTGCCG
The DNA here is from genome assembly GCF_001319805.1 of Burkholderia sp. E168m22. Taxonomy (NCBI): domain Bacteria; kingdom Pseudomonadati; phylum Pseudomonadota; class Betaproteobacteria; order Burkholderiales; family Burkholderiaceae; genus Burkholderia; species Burkholderia sp. E168m22. Next base: position 11,066 of record NZ_BBSK01000112.1, on the reverse strand, counting down.
CGCAAGCCGACATGCTGGCGATGCATCTGCCACACGGCGAGCGCCAGTGGTTGGAAATCGGCATGGCGATGATGTGTCGCCCCGCATTGTTGCTGCTCGACGAGCCTGCTGCGGGTTTATCCGCCACTGATGCTCAGCGGCTTGTGCATCTCATCCACCGCCTGCGTGAGCAGTGTGCGGTACTTGCCATCGAACATGACCTGCGTTTCGTGCAGTCGCTTAATTGCGAGACGTGGGTTATGCACCGCGGCCAAATCGTTCGCCAAGGGCGCTACGACGACATTGCGAAGGACGAGGAAGTCCGACGCATTTATCTGGGGCAGGGGGCAAGTCATGCTGCACATTGAAAATCTGTCGGCCGGATACGGCGACATCGCTGTCTTGCACCAGATCACGCTTGCCGTTCAGCCCAACGAAGTGGTCGGGGTGCTCGGATGCAATGGAGCGGGAAAAACGACGCTTGTGAAGGCGATTATGGGCTTTTTGCCGCACGTGAGCGGAGCGGTTCGCTTTGGCGAGCACGTCATCAACGGCATGCGCGCGCATGAAATCGCTCGGCTGGGCATCGGGCTGGTGCCGCAGGGGCGATGGATTTTTCCGAAGCTCACGGTACGCGAGAATCTGATGATGGGAACCGCGGCGGCCGGCGACGCCGAGATTCTGGATGAGGTGTTCGAGTACTTCCCGATATTGAAAACGCGGCTCTCGCAACATGGCGGGACGTTGTCGGGCGGCGAGCAACAGGTACTGGCTATCGCGCGTGCGTTGTGTGGTCGACCGAAACTGTTGTTGCTGGACGAGCCTTCTGACGGCGTGCAACCCAATCTTGTCGAGCTGATCGGCGATGTAATCCCGGTGCTGTGCCGTCGTTCGAAGCTGGCGGTGCTGCTTGTCGAACAGAATCTTGACCTCGTGTTGCGCTGCGCGCAGCGATGCATTGCGCTCAAGAACGGGCGGCTCGCCCATGCGGGAAAGATCGAACCGCACCGCGGCACGGACAGCGCGCACCCGTTGGCCCAATTCTTGTCACCTGCTGCTGAACGAACGGCTGATTCGCAAGCGGCGTTCATTGAAAGAGAACCTACATGAATCGACGTGACTTTTCGCGATCTGCCCTGTGGGGCGCGCTTGGGGCGTTCAGCGCCGCCGTTTGTCCGAACCTTGTCCGAGCAGCGGCGCCGATCAAGATCGGATTGCTTGCGCCGTTGAGCGGCCCACTTACCCGGGTCGGGGAAACCAATCGGCACTGTGCGATGCTCGCCATTGAAGAAATCAACGCTGCTGGCGGACTGCTTGGGCGGCCGCTCGAGCTGGCCGTCGAAGATACGCAGATGTCGACGGCAGTGACGCTCGAGAAAGCCAGGCAGCTATTGATGCGTGACGAAGTGGCGATGCTCACAGGCATGGTGCTGCCGTCCGAGCGCGAGGCGGCGCTGCAGGCCGCTAAGACGGCCGCGCGTCTTGTCGTCTATCCGAATTTCGACGAGGGTCGCTGTGATCCGCTGTTGTTAAGTACCGGTCTGAGTGTTGCTCAGCGGGTCGAACCGCTCATTACGTGGCTCATGCGTGGTGGTGGAAAGAGTGTCAGCGCGGTCGTCTCGGACGTCGGCAGCAACCGCAAGGTGCTGGTGCCCGCGCTGGAGGCGGCCGTATCTCGCCACGGTGGCCGCTTGTTGAACGTGTACTGGTTGCCGTTCGGCACGCGCGATTATGGTGCCGTGCTTCAACGAATTGCAGCACAGCAGCCGCAACTGGTATGGCACAGCATCGGCGATGATCCGGTCACGTTTGTCAAACAGTATCGGTCGTTTGCGATGAGGCCGCAGTTGGTCACGGACATCGCGCACGAATCGCTATCGATTGCAACTGCGGGCGCATCAACGGGCGCCATCGGTGTGTCATCGTACTTTATGAGCATCGATAGCGCTGAAAATCATCGCTTTCTTGCGCGCTACACCGCGCGCGTGGCCAACACCCGTGCGCCGCGGTTAGGCCCCTATGCGGTGATGCTGCCTCACGGGGAATGCACGTACGCAGGTATTCGACTCTTTGCGCAGGCCGCGCAAGACGCTGGCAGCGTCGAAGTCATGCATGTCAAGGCGGCATTGTCGGGCATTTCGCTGAATTTGCCGCGCGGTAAGACGGGCGTGAGCCGAGTGGGCGATCACGTCACATGCATGACGCGCATCGCTCAGGCGCAGGCGGATAACGGCTTTGCGCTTTTGGATTCGGTCGGACCGATTTTACCGACCTGTCAGGGATAAAGCGGCCACGACATCCCGTCATTACTTTGTCTATATCACTAAGGAGTGCGATATGAATGATATATCCATGATGAGTGCAGAGACGTTGCTTGTCGAGTATCGACGTCATGCACTGTCGCCACGTGAGTGTATGGAGGCAGTGCTGGAGCGCATCCAGCGGTTTGATCCGCTCGTGAATTGCATGTGCAGCTTCCATGCAGATATGGCGCTGCAGGCAGCGCGCGAATCGGAGCAGCGCTGGATGCGCGGCGAGCCGCTCGGGCTACTCGATGGCGTGCCGGTATCGGTCAAGGATCTCATCGATGTACAAGGATTTCCGACGCGGTATGGCTCATTGACGAGCCCGGACACACTGCAACGTAGCGATGCGCCTGCGGTTTCGCGCTTGCGCCGTGCCGGGGCATTGTTGTTCGGAAAAACGACGACATCGGAATACGGCAACAAGATTGTGACGGACTCCCCGCTCACCGGCATTACCCGCAATCCTTGGGATCGGCGCGTGACGCCGGGTGGCAGCAGCGGCGGCTCGTCAGTTGCGGTCGCACTTGGCATGGGTCCTTTGTCGCTGGCCACCGACGGCGGCGGGTCGATTCGTGTGCCGGCGTGCTGGAGCGGCGTCGTAGGCTTTAAGCCCACGTTCGATCTCGTGCCGACCGGCGTAGCCGGCTCCTGGACGCGACTGTCCACGCTCGGGCCAATTGCGCGCAATGTGCGTGACGCCGCGTTGATGCTTAGCGTTGCATCGGGAGTGCACGAGCCTTTGCGGTCAGAGTCAGTTCGCCCGGTGGACTATCGCATTGGACTGGAGGATGGCGTCGCCGGGCTGCGCGTGGCGTATTGCCCTGGCATTGCGGGCGTGACGGTCGACCCCATGGTCGCTGCAAGTGTCGCGCAGGCCGCGGACGTGCTCAAGGCCTTGGGTGCGCACGTCGAGCAAGTCGATGTGAAGCCGCTGGCCAATTATCTGGACAGTCGCATGCACGCGATTCAGTGGTCGGTGTTCTTTGCGCAACGTGCATGCGCGATGAGCGAGGCGCAACGTGCACAGCTCGACTCGGACGTACAGGTTCTTGTGCAGTCCGGTCTGCAAGTCACCGCGCCAGAACTTGCCGGTGCGTTGCGTGCACGTCATCTGCTGGGTGTCGAGATGGCCGCGTTCTTCGAGCGCTACGACTTGCTCGTGACACCGGTGTTTCATTGCGGCCCATTGCCGGTGCCCGGGTTGCCGAAGACACTGCTCACGGCACCTCAGCAGACATCGTGGTGCAACCAGACCGGGCTGCCTGCCGCGAGCGTACCGTGCGGCCTGCCCGGTGGTTTGCCCACGGGGGTGCAGATCGTTGGGCGCCTGCACGCGGATGCACTCGTGCTGCGCGCCGCACGCGCCTACGAGTCGGCGCGCGGCGCGTTTCCCACGGCGCCCCTGTTTCAGGGTGAGCACGCGGCGGTAGCCACGGAGGTAACCTCGTGAGCGTTCAAATCGCAAAGATCGTGGTGCATCTGGTTGAGCGGCGTGCCGAGCTGGGCACCGCAATCTATCCAGCGCACCGCCAGGCCATTGCAGCTGCGGTCCTGTCACGGCAGAACTGGCGAATAGATGATCCTCTTGAGCCTCTGTACGAGCTCGGTGCGGAGCTGGGGACGTCGCTGACCGAGCACGCCCGATGTGCACTGGGCGTGCAACGCGGGGCCATTCAAGTGTACGGCAAGGCCGCCTTGGTGGGCACGGCGGTGCCGCTCGAGTGTGCGGCCGCGCTGTTACATCCACGAATGGGCAAGGCGATACGCGCCTGTCTACCGGGGACCACCTCGCTCATTCCGTCAGTCACGAAGCGCGGCGCCGCAGGTGCGTGTCTGGACATTCCGTTGCATGGCGCGGTTGACATGTGGAACTTCGATCACTTCGATACCGCGTCGCTGATTGTGCCGGATTCTCCTGCGCCGGATGAACTCGTGGTGGCCGTCGCATTGGCCGAGCACGGTCGGCCGCTCGCGCGCGTCGTGTCCGCGTAGACGCGTCGCCCCGGTTGCGCGCGATCGATTCGAACAACGAGGAGGAGAACCTATGCGGAAGATAGTTTGGGGCTTGGCGCGCGCTTGCGCTGTTTCGGTTGGGATGTGGGGCATCCCGGGCGTCGTCCACGCCCAGTCTTCGGTATCGCTTTACGGTTTGATCGACGCCTTTGTTGGCGAAACGCATGCGCCAGGCGCCGCTGGCAGTGCCTGGCAGGTTGGCTCAGGCGGGATGACGACGTCATATTGGGGCGTGTCTGGATCGGAGGATCTTGGTCACGGCATGAAGGCGGTATTCACGCTGGAGAGTTTTTTCCGTGTCAACGCTGGTCAGCTCGGTTCATTCAATGGTCAGTCATTCTTCGGTCGCAATGCCTTTGTCGGACTGAGCGGAGGCTTTGGGGAAGTGACGGTCGGGCGCAATACGGCACCCCTGTTCGTCTCCACGTTACTCTTCAATCCGTTCGGTAACTCGTTCGCGTTCTCGCCGATGATCTCCCACGGATACCTGGGCTCCGCCATGGGGGCGGCTTCCGTGCAAAGCGATACGGCGATCGACAGTTCGGTGTTGTATCAGACACCGGAGGTCGGCGGGCTCTCTGCAAGCCTGCTCTATAGCAATGCGGGTGTGGCTGGCCATGCTGGACAGGCGAACTATAGTGCCAACGTCCTTTACTTCGCCGGCTCGTTTTCGGCAACGGCTGCGGTGCAAAGCTTGCACACAGCTTCGCTTTTTCTTAACGGTGCGACGGCACAAACGGCATGGCTTGTCGGCGGTGCCTATCGGATCGACGCGACGAAGCTCATGTTCCAGTACGAGCGGGTGAGCAACAATAGCAACGTGACCGACGACACCGTGCAGGTGGGAGCAAGCGCGCGATTCGGTATGGGCAGTATGCTGCTGTCGTGGGCGGGCACCCGTCGGCGTCCTGTCACCGGTTTCGACATCCGGTGGTCGACGTTCGCGCTGGGCTACGACTATCCACTGTCGAAGCGCACAGACATCTACGCGGCGTGGCGCTATGACACGATTACGCATGCCTCATCAGGAAATGGCGTCGGAGCCGGGGTGCGGGTGCGGTTTTGATTTGCTATGCAAGCACGTCTAGTCGAAACGGATGTCGGTGCCTATAGCTGGTTTGGTGATCCCATTCAGCTGGTGCCGGCGCTCGTCGGCACTATCACGCTCAGTCTGGGCAGGTCCGCAAAATCCGGCACGTTCAGCGTCATCAGTGCGTAGCCGTGCTCAATCGCTTGCGAGGCAATCCACAGGTCGTTGCAGTGGGGCCGCGGCGAGCGGCCGGTTTGCTCGACGGCGGCGGCCAGCACGCCGAACGCGGCCGCGGTGTGGCGCGTGATGTCCAGCGCAGGCCGGCGCTCGAGGCGCAGGTGCGCGGCGCGCGCTATGCCGCATTCGCGCAGGACTGCACGCCGAACGCCAGTTCGCCGAGCAAGATCGTCGAGATAAACACCGGCGTATCTCCGGCTGCATCGATCACCGCGCACGGCGCGACCATTCCGCCGGCGAGCCCGACCCCACGCAGCTGTCGATGATCACGCCCACGGGTCACGCACTCCGTCTTCGAAGCCGGTGCGGCTCTCGTGTAGCCAACGGGCCGCGGCCTCGGCAACGATCATCGGCAGACCGGCGAGCGCCTGGGCGGCGTTCATCGCGGGTTCGGCGGGCATCAGGCGCGCGATCACGGTCTGGTTGCGTTCGACCACGATGGTCTCGCCTTAGCGGGCAACTCGGTCGAGAATCTGGCGGGTGTGGCGCGCCAGATCGGTGGCGGTGATGGTGGACATGACAGCCTCCTGATACAGTGAATTCGTATTATGCGTATTTTCACGGCTCGAAGGCACGGTGAGTTGCGGCCCTCAGCACGTGCCTGATTTTCAGCCCGACGGTCTCTCTAGCCGGCGGAAGCTTCGTGTTCACGAACGGGCGCCGTCGGTTCGTGTATTCGCGCGATCACGGAGCGCGCGTTACCGGTCAAGGGTGGGTCGACGCGTATTACCCCGGCTTCGGAATGCTCGAGCGTATCGGGCATTTGGATCTGGGGGGCATCCGACATACCAAGTATTCATTTCATGGCGACATGAAAGTCGATTTCAGCCGGACATTGCGGCTTTAATGGCGGCGATGCTGCTGTTCTTAACTGAACAATTTTGCCGTAGGTTTAGTGCCGCGCAATCGCGTTAAGAAGAAGGCATTCGAGAGACGGCGTCTAGCGAAATGAAGGGGAACATATTAAGGGCTATGTTACCCTTTATTTCGGGACCCCTGCATTCATGTCGCTGAATCCATCGCTCACACAACTGAAGTTGAGTCTAGGCCCGGCTGCCGGTGGCGGGCAGACGGGAGGCAGGAGACGCGGCACGAACCGATGCCGTGGTCCGCGCAGGTCGGCCGGGCAGATTCGGCTGGAGAAACAGTCAGGTTGTGTGACACCGGAAGCCGGACCATGTAGTCTGCGCGAGTGATGACACCCGCACCGGCCCGCTAGTTGTGTGAGCGCTGGCCGGGCGAAAAACGTTCGCGATTGCTCTTGGCGAGCGTGGCTGCGACAGGTGTAAGCCGGAGTTTATTGGTGGGCTGCCCGCCGCAGGCAGTGGTGGGGACGGATGCCAGTGAGTTGGAGGGTATTGCTGCACTGATCGCCAGCGATTTGCGTGTGTGCAGCGGGATGAGGTAGGGTGCAGCTTTGACTTTGTTGCCGAGGCTGTTCATGAACAAGCAGGAACTCATTGACGCGGTCGCAGCGGGCGCGGGCGTCAGCAAAACCGACGCGAGCAAAACCGTCCAGGCGGTCCTGGACGCGATCACGGACGTGGTGAGTCGCGGCGAATCGGTACAGCTGATCGGTTTCGGCGCGTTTTCGCAGGGGCAGCGAGCCGCCCGCACGGGACGTAATCCGACGACGGGCGCGGAGATTGCCATCCCGGCCGCGAATACTGTGAAGTTCACCGCTGGCAAGGCGTTCAAGGACGTGGTGAACGCACTGTGACGCAGCGTGATGTCGGGCAGGCCGCTTATGCGGGACTACACCGTGAAATTGCCGATATAGTCGCGTCGGCGCGCGAAGCGACGGCTCGCACGGTGAACGCCCTGATGACGGCGACATATTGGGAGATCGGGCGACGAATCGTTGAGTTCGAGCAGGGCGGGGAGGAACGGGCCGCTTATGGCGAGGCGGTGATCCGCCGTTTGGGCGCCGATCTGTCAGAGCGATTCGGTCGCGGCTTCGGATGGCGCAATCTCGCACAGATGCGCGCCTTTTACTTGACGTGGCCTGCGGATCGGATTGTGCAGACACTGTCTGCACAATCCACGCCCGCCCGGATTGTCCCGACAGCGTCTGCAAAATCAACCAAGGCGGCGGTGAAGGCGCCGCCGGGCGTGGCGTTTGAGCTAAATTCTATCGCTCAGGCTTTTCCGTTGCCCTGGTCCGCCTACGTTCGCCTCCTCGCGGTGAAAACGCAAGCTGCTCGCGACTTTTACGAGGCTGAAGCGTTGCGTGAGGGCTGGTCTGTGCGACAGCTTGACCGTCAGATCAGCAGTCAGCTCTATGAGCGGCTGGTGCTGTCACGCAACAAGGCGTCCTTGCTCGGAAAGGTGGCTGTAGCGCAACCCGGCGATCTTCTATCGCCTGAGGAAGCGATCCGCGATCCGTTCGTCCTCGAATTTCTTGACATGAAGGACGAATATTCGGAGTCGGATCTCGAAGCGGCCTTGATCCAGCACTTGGCGGATTTCCTCCTCGAGCTCGGCGATGACTTTGCGTTCATAGGTCGGCAACGGCGTCTACGGATCGATGACACCTGGTTTCGAGTCGATCTCGTGTTTTTTCACCGGCGCTTGCGATGCCTGCTCATTATCGATTTGAAGGTCGGGCGCTTCAGCTATGCGGACGCGGGGCAGATGCATCTCTACCTCAACTACGCGCGTGAACATTGGATGAAGCCCGGCGAAAACCCCCCGGTTGGCTTGATTCTGTGTGCTGAAAAAGGCGCGGCCGAGGCGCATTATGCACTCGACAACTTACCGAACAAGATACTCGCAGCGGAGTATCAGACGGTCCTCCCGGATGAGGCCACATTCGCGCGAGAATTGGAACGTACCAGGATCGAACTAGAGCGCCGGGGCCGCAAGGCGTGACTTCCCGTCCGAGGTTCCGAAGTGCTTAAACACGCGCGGATCGGCGAATACGATGAAGCGGTCGCCCGATAAAATTTGATGTTGCTGGCACGGCAATCAAGCTATGCGAAAACACTCTACCGTGCGCCGACGGCCACTGACGAAGGCGCAACTACTACCTCTTCCGGTTGACCAAGTCCGTCGTCTTTCTCTCAAGCACCACCTCGCACTTGCGCTGCTTTGCGGCGGCAGTGGTGATATCGAGTCGATCGCCACGCTGTCCAATATACTCGCGCTCGCGCTCTATTTGCGTTCCGACGGCGAAGCGGAACTGTATCGCTCCGCGGATTTCGCACTCAACCAATGCATTGCGCGGGCAGAGCGGGGTGGCAAGTGGACTTTTACAGACGCGGAACGGACTGCACTCGAAGCGTTGCTTCGTGTTCATGATAAGCAACTTGCTGCGGTGCCGGTCCATCGCTATCTTGAAGCACTGGAGCAGGTGCAGCATGTTGGCACGCCTTCCTTTAACTTGCCGATCGAATCGGACTGATGCTGAACGTTTTCTGCCTGTCGTGGCGAATACGCCGGCGGTTGATATGCACGGGTAAATCTGTGAGTTGGCGCAGCCAATGCGTGATCCGTGTGTGGACCTCGTAGTCGACAGTTTCTACGTAGAAACTCTAGCAAGTGAGTCAGGGCGTGTGTAGTTGTGTCGTCAAAGGGCACCGCGATACTCTTTGTCTAAGTGGTTCTATTCCGTGGCGGGATCTAGTGGAATAAAAGGGCATTAGGATGACGGTACCCTGACCCACGAACAAAGGACTCACCGATGAGCACCTCATCCAGTCTCGATCCGAATCTCCGCGATGCCCAATGTGTCGGGGAAGCGACTGACCTCGTGAGCTTTCTACAACACGTCGACAAGTGGCTTGCCAGCGTCGACGTGATCAGCCTCGATTTCCCACTGTTTCGCGGCCAGGAGGTGGAGTCGTGGCGGCTTGTGCCCGCAATTGGACGCGCACCATACCAACTGCGGTTGCGGCCCAACACCGAGCAACGCATGCTCGACGAGTTCAAGCAGCGTGCCCTGCCTCACGTCGAATCGACCGTGGACTTGACGAACGCCGACTGGCTTGCGATCGCGCAACACCACGCGATGCCCACCCGCTTGCTGGATTGGTCGGGGAGTGCGTTGTCGGCCCTCTGGTTCGCAGTAAAAAAACCGGCCGTCGAGCAACCGTGCGAGTACCGTTCGTGTGAAAGCGAGGAGGGCCGTGGCGTGTGGCCGGGCGCCGTGTGGATGTTGCCCGTCGTGCACGACGACCTGATCTCGCCCGAGGAGAGCAAAGATCCGCTCCGACTCGGCCGAACGCGGTTGCTGAAGCCGCGCCATGTCTCTCGCCGTATCGCTGCCCAGGACGGCTGGTTCACGGTGCATCGCGGGAAGCAAAGTGGCCTCGACACGAGATACTTCGCGCTCGACACCAACCCCGGGTTTCGTGACCGACTGCGATACATCCGCATTCCAGGCGAGGCATTTGGCACTATCCGCGGGCAGCTTCAGCGGGCCGGCATCAATCGCGGCGTGTTGTTCCCGGACCTCGACGGGGTCGCCGGCCGCATCACGGATGACATCCTGTATCCCGCCGATCAACCATCGCCCGGCGCTAGCAATTTCTGAGGAGTCACGATCCCGTGGCCAATCGCCCCCAGCAGCTCGACCTACCAGTGCCGCGCACCTACACGCGTACCGAGTTCACCGTGCTGCGCGCGCGTGAAAAGTCTGCCGATCGCCGCGATCGCGCGGCTCTACTTCGACCTGGACGAGCACGAACCGCTCGAGGTCGAGCGCCTGTTGCGCACCATGCGTGACGACCTGGTGTCGATCGCGCTGCGCGAGGGCTCGCCGGTGCTCGTCGAACAGCAACGGATGTGCCAGGAGGCGGCGAAGTATCACGCGTGACTGGCAGCGCGACGCGGCGAGTAGCGGCAAAGCAATGCGGGCAGAGATCAAAACATGAAAACGAATACGAATACGAAAAAACAGACACGTCGACCGGGAAAGTCTTCACAACGCAAGTCCTCTACCGAAGGAATGGCCAAATCGGCCGCGAGTTCAGCGTCGACTGGAGGGCAGGGAGTCACATTCGAAAATCGTGCCCAGGCTGTCAAGCTGATCCACATGTGTTTAGGTGCGCCTTCCCCGGGAATTGCTGAAGGGTGGGTCATCGCAGAACTGCGCTTCCAGGCACGCGCGCATGGACCGCAAACGGACGATCTGGTTTGCACAGTCGAGAACTCGGCGGGTCACCGGCATCGCGTGTTCTTCCAAATGAAATCAGGACTGACCGCAAGACGGTCGACCAAAGCTTTCCAAGATGCAGTCGGGGGGGCTTGGCTTGACTATCAGCAACCGGAGCTGTTCTCAAGAGGCAAGGATCGCATCGTTATCGTTCATGATGCCGACGGGCGTCATCACATGAGCGGTGCGACCGCAGTTGCGAAGGCGGCAAGCCTGTCGCTGTCGAGTCGAGAGTGGCTCGAAAAAATCGATGCGGTCGGGGTTAGCAATGCACTGAAGCGAAACGCCGTCTCTGCATTCAAAACCGTTGTCGCGAGTTTTGCGCGAAGACCGATTGACGACGAGT